>NZ_JBXAFF010000018.1:0-9765 GCF_058792815.1 Microbacterium sp. MPR-TSA4 | reverse complement strand
GGGGCCCCCCGGGCCGCGGCAATCCGCCGGTCGTCGCCGAAGGCTCAGAGCGAGCCGGTCTCGCCCAGGCCGATGTTCGTCTCGTAGTCGACGTCCTTGGTCTCACGGGACAGCACCAGGGCGATGAGGGTGAGTACCGCGGAACCCGACAGATACAGGCCGACCAGCCACGGCTCGCCGCCGGCCGCGGCCCAGAGGCCGAGAGCGATCGAGGGGGCGATGGCCGCGCCGAGGATCGACGAGACGTTGTACGCGATCGCCGAGCCGGTGTAGCGGACATTGGTCGGGAAGAGCTCCGGCAGCACGGCGCCCATCGGCCCGAAGGTGGCCCCCATCAGCATGAAGCCGAACACGAGGAAGGCCTGCACGAGCGCGCCGGTGAACTTCGGGTCGACGGCCGGGAGGAGGAACACGTTGAAGGTGAGTCCGAGCACACCGATCAGCGCGGTCACCCAGATGAGGAGTTTCCGCCGCCCCACGGCATCCGCGATGGGACCCGACAGCAGCGTGAAGACGCCGAAGAACACGACACCGATGATCTGCATGATCACGAAGTCGGTGTAGCCGAAGCCGAGTCCGGGGACGGGGGCGTCGGCGGCCTTCGTGCCGTAGGCGAGGGTGAAGCTCGTCATCAGATAGAAGAGCACGTAGGTGGCGAGCATGATGAACGTGCCGAGGACCAGGTTCTTCCCGTGCCCGCGGACGACCTCGCCGAGCGGGAACCGGCGGATCGCGCCCTTCTTCTCGGCCGCGGTGAACGTCGTCGACTCCACGAGCTTCAGACGCACCCAGAGACCGATGATCACCATCACGGCAGAGAACAGGAACGGCACGCGCCAGCCCCAGGAGAGGAAGGCGTCCGAGCGCTGCAGGGGGCCGTCGGGGTGGGGGAGGGCGAAGTTGATCACGAGGAACAGGGTGTTGGCGATGATGAAGCCGATGGGGGCGCCCAGCTGCGGGAACGTGCCGTACCACGCGCGCTTGCCCTTCGGGGCGTTCTCGGTGGCCACGAGGGCGGCGCCCGACCACTCGCCGCCGAGGGCGAAGCCCTGGAAGAGGCGCAGGACCAGCAGCAGGAAGGCCGCCCACCAACCGATGCCGGCATAGGTGGGCAGGCATCCGATGAGGAAGGTCGCGATGCCCATCGTGAGCAGAGACGCGACGAGCGTGGCCTTGCGGCCGAAGCGGTCGCCGAAGTGACCGAAGACGACGGCGCCGATCGGGCGGGCGATCATCGCGGCGCCGAAGACGGCGAACGACGACAGCAGGGCGGTGGTCTCGTCGCCGGTCGGGAAGAAGAGCACCGGGAACACGAGAACCGCGGCGGTCGCGTAGACGTAGAAGTCGTAGAACTCGATGGTGGTGCCGACGAGGCTCGCGGTGATGACGCGGGCGCGGGAGTTGGCGGGTGCGGCGGGGGCCGCGGTGGCTGCGGACATGCGGAGTGAGCTACCTATCGATGGGGTGTCGAAGGTCCTCGTGGGACGCGCCGGTGGTGGGCGTCCGGGGCAGGGGTGTGTGCGGCGGGCGCCGCGACGATGGGGGCACCGGGGCGCCGGCAGGTTCCCGGCGCACGGCCATCGAGTCTACGCCGGGTCAGCGCCAGAGCACGGCCAGGGCCGCGTTGAGGAAAGTGAGGATGCCGACGAGCCAGAACAGGGCCGCCGGTGCCGCGCCGGCCTTGCGCTGGCGCGCGGTGCCGATGCCCAGGACGGCGCCGATCGCGAGCAGCACGATGAGCTTCACGCCGAGCTTGGTGTAGTTCAGCGGGTGGTCGATGCCCCACGGGGCGGCGAGGGCGAGCCCCGCGACGGCGGCGATGACCATGCCCCACGTCATCAGTCGCGTGATGCGCCGCTGGCCCACCGCCTCCACGACCCAGGCGCCGAAGAGGATCGCGAAACCGGTGAGGTGGACGAGGACGACGGCGTGACGCAGGATCTCCATGCCTTCAGCCTAACTGATGGCGTGCGGATCCGCGCCCCCCGCCCGCCGCGCGAGCACAGCGAGTCGAACGTGTTCCCTCTCCCCGGTCGTTGAGCGAGCGCAGCGAGTCGAAACGCGTCGGTGTGTGCGCGTGCGGCGTTTCGACTCGGCCCTGCGGGCCTCGCTCAACGACCGGGTGGTGAGGTCCGCCCTCTCCCCCGGTCGTTGAGCGAGCGGAGCGAGTCGAAACGCGTTCCCGGGCTGTGGACAACGCCCCCGGCATCCGCACGGCTCCCGGTACCGTCGCGGGATGCCGTTCGTCTACATGCTGCGGTGCGCCGACGGCACGCTCTACGTGGGCAGCACGATCGATCTCGATCGGCGCATCGCGCAGCACGCGGCGGGAGAGGGAGCCGTGTACACGCGCCGGCGTCTGCCCGTGGAGCTGATCTGGAGCGAGGAGATGGCGCGCGTCGCGGACGCGTTCGCCTGGGAGAAGCGGCTGCAGGGGTGGAGTCACGCGAAACGTCTCGCCTACGCCGAGGGCGGTATCGAGGCGGTGCGGCGGTGGAGTGCCCGCCATCGCGGCGACTGAGGGCGTTTCGACTCGGCCCTGCGGGCCTCGCTCAACGACCGGGTGGAGAACTCCGCACCCCCGGTCGTTGAGCGAGCGGAGCGAGTCGAAACGCGTTCCCCCGCGCAGCGCGTCAGCCGCGCAGGCGCCGCAGCAGCAGGGCCGTCCGCAGCGCGGCATCCGCCGCCTCGGCGCCCTTGTCCTCCTTCGACGCGGGAAGACCCGCGCGGTCGAGGCCCTGCTGCTCGTCGTCCAGGGTGAGCACCCCGAACCCGACCGGCTTGCCGGTGTCGAGGGCGACGCGGGTGAGCCCGTCGGTGGCCGCGGACGAGACGAACTCGAAGTGCGGCGTGCCGCCACGGATGATCACGCCGAGCGCCACCACCGCGTCGGCACCGGCGTCCAGCGCCGCCTTCGCCGCGACGGGCAGCTCGAACGAGCCGGGGACGCGTTCGAGGCTCCACGACGCGCCGGATGCCGAGAGCACGCGCTCCGCGCCGGCGATGAGGCCGTCGGTGATGACGTCGTGCCAGAGGCCCGCGATGACGACGACCCGCAGTCCCGTGGCGTCGATCGGGGCGGTCTGGGGGGCTCCGTGGCCGCTCATGCGTGCTCCTCCGTGCTGTGCGCGAGAGCCGCGTCGAGCTCGTCCGCGCTGATGATGTGGCCCATGCGATCGCGCTTGGTGGCCAGGTACTGGTGGTTGTTGGCGCCGACGCCGACCAGCAGCGGCACCTGCTCGACGATATCCAGTCCGAGCTCGCGCAGCTGCTTGACCTTGTCGGAGTTGTTCGTCAGCAGGCGGATGCGGTCCACGCCCAGATCGGCGAGGATGCCGCCGGCCGCCGCGTAGTCGCGCGCATCGGCGGGAAGTCCCAGAGCCAGGTTCGCGTCGACGGTGTCGAGCCCCCGCTCCTGCAGGCTGTACGCACGCAGCTTGTTGATGAGACCGATGCCCCGGCCCTCGTGTCCGCGCATGTAGACGACGACCCCGCCGTCCTTCTCGATGCGATCCAGCGCCGCGTCCAGCTGCGGTCCGCACTCGCACTTGAGCGAGCCGAAGGCCTCGCCCGTCAGGCACTCCGAGTGCACGCGCACGAGCGGGGCGTCCTCGGTGAGGTCGCCGGAGACGACGGCGATGTGGTCGGTGCCGGTGACGCGATCCTTGTAGGCGAGGAAGCGGAACGTGCCGTGCGAGGTGGGAACGGTCGCCTCGGCGCGCAGGCTCACCCGGCGCTTCTGCGCCGCGGGAGAGGGCGCCGCGATGGCCGCGGGCTCGACCTCGTCGAGGTAGCCGATGAGCTGCTCGATCGTGATGACGGGCACGCCTTCGCGAGCGCCCATCTCGAGCAGACCCGGAAGCCGCATCATCGACCCGTCCTCAGCGACCACCTCGCCGATCGCGGCGACCGGCTGCAGGCCCGCGAGGCGCATGAGCTCGACCCCGGCCTCGGTGTGGCCGGCCCGCTCGCGCACGCCGCCGTCGACGGCGCGCAGCGGCAGGATGTGCCCCGGTCGGATCACCGACGACGGCACGGATGCCGGGTCGGCGAGCACGTTGAGGGTGTGCGAGCGGTCGGTGGCGCTGATCCCGGTCGAGACACGGTCGGCGGCGTCGACGCTGACCGTGTAGGCGGTCCCGCGGGCGTCCTCGTTGACCGCGACCATCGGCGGCAGGTCGAGACGGTCCGCCCACTCGGCGGGCATCGGCGCGCAGATGAACCCGCTCGACCAGCGGATGGTCCATGCCAGCCATTCGGGCGTCGCGAGCTGCGCCGACAGGATGATGTCGCCCTCGTTCTCGCGGTTCTCGTCATCGGCGACGATGACCGGCCGCCCCGCGCGGAGGGCATCGAGGGCTTCGGGGATGGTCGACAGGCTCATCGTGAGCCCCCTTCGTTCGTGTTCTCGGGAGAGGTCGGGGTGAAAGCGAGGAGGCGCTGGACGTGACGCGCCAGGATGTCGGTCTCGAGGTTGACGCGGTCGCCGGCCACCCGGTCGCCGAGCGTCGTCGCCTCGAGCGTCTCGGGGATGAGCGACACTTCGAACCAGGCCTCGGAGGCCGCGGCATCGGAGGCGTTCGACACCGTGAGCGAGACGCCGTCGACCGCGATCGACCCCTTATCGACGACGAGGGGGGCGAGCTCCGCGGGCAGCGAGATGCGGATGACGCGCCACTCGGCACCCGGCCGCACCTCGAGCACCGTCCCGGTGCCGTCGACGTGCCCCTGCACGATGTGTCCGCCGAGGCGCCCGTGCGCGGCCATCGCGCGTTCGAGGTTGACACGGGTTCCCGGGCCGAAAGCGCCCAGCGTCGCCATGTCGAGGCTCTGGCGCATGACATCGGCCGTGAACCAGTCGTCGCCCTGGTCGACGACGGTCAGGCACACGCCGCTGACCGCGATCGAGTCGCCGTGGCCGGCGTCGGACACCGACAGCGGCGCCCGCACGGTCATCCGCACGCCGTCGCCCGACGGTTCCACCGCGACGATCTCGCCGCGCTCTTCGATGATTCCGGTGAACATCAGTCCTCTTCCTCCGTGGTCGCGGTGTGGGCCTCGTGCGCCGAGCGCAGATGCCCGACGATGAGCAGGTCGTCGCCGAGCCGTTCGACGGATGCCGTGGCCAGCCGGCGCTGCCCCGTGATCGTCGCGACGCCGATGTCGCCGACCGCGAGCCGCGGTCCGCCGATCAGCGTGGGCGCGATGTAGACGAGCAGCTCGTCGACGAGCCCCTCGCGGACGAACGACGACGCCAGGGTCGGTCCGCCCTCGACGAAAACGCGGTGCGCGCCCAGTTCGCGGAGCCGGTCGAGCAGGTCGGCGAGGTCATCGCCCTCGTCCTGCATGAACGGGCGCGGATGCCGCCGGACGCGGGCATCCAGGGGCGTGGCGCGCGTGCCGACGACCACGGGTCGCGGCTGGTCGTCGTAGAGCGTGCCGTCGGGCCGGCGTGCCGTCAGCGCGGGGTCGTCGGCGAGCAGCGTGCCCGTGCCGACGAGGATCGCATCGGCGACGCTCCGGCGGCGGTGCACGTCGGCCCGCGCCTGCGCACCGGTGATCCACTGGCTCGTGCCGTCGGCGGCCGCCGCGCGCCCGTCGAGGGACTGTGCCCACTTGAGCGTCACGTGCGGTCGGCCGAGGCGCTGCACCGTCAACCACGAGTCGAGCAGCGCTTCGCCCTCGTCCCCGCCGACGCCGCGGATCACCTCGACGCCCGCGGCGCGCAGCCGCTGCGCACCCCCCGAGGACTGCTCGCCGGGATCGTCGACGGCATAGACCACGCGGGCCACGCCGGCAGCGATGAGCGCCTCGCTGCACGGGCCCGTGCGGCCCGTGTGATTGCAGGGCTCGAGGGTGACAACGGCGGTGGTGCCGCGCGCGGCATCCGCGCCGGAGCGTGCGGTCAGTCGGGTGAGCGCGTCCACCTCGGCGTGAGCCGTGCCCGCCCCGCGATGCCAGCCCTCGGCGAGCACCTGTCCGTCGGGAGAGAGGATGACGGCCCCCACCTGGGGATTGACCCCTCGCGGGCCCCGCCGTGCGATCTCCAGGGCGCGCCGCATGGCACGGTCGATCACCGTGTCGTCGCGGTCTGTCGCTGCCATCCGTCGTCCTCCACCTGAGGCTCCGGGGGCGCGTTCGACACCGCAGACGACGCGTCCGCGTACGGATCGTCGTCCGTGCTGCCTCCCATCCGGACTAGCGCTCGGGCCCCGCAGGGCCTTCGCACATCACCGTCGGTTCCGGAATCCCACCGGATCAACCCCCTGGTGAGAGGGGGCTCGCGGACTGTCACCGCCGGTTCGGATTCACACCGACCCCGGAGCACGTTTCTTGCACTTGATCCTAGTCAACGCGCGGATGCGGATTTCATTCCGTGTCGGTCGGAGGATTCCGCGCGGCCGCCCAGCGATCTCCCCGCCCCGCGGCCTAGCCTGGAGGCACACACGACGGGGAGGCGACGATGGCTCACGACACCAGCGGCACGCAGAGCAGCGACGATGTGCGCGGGGCGGCTCGTCTTCGTGAGCGCCCCTTCGCCGACGTGCTCATCATCGGCGGCGGCATCAACGGGCTCGCGACCTTCCGCGACCTCGCACTGCAGGGCGTCGACGTGGCTCTCGTCGAGCGCGGCGACGTCGTCTCGGGAGCATCGGCGGCCTCGAGTCACATGATCCACGGCGGCATCCGCTACCTCGAGAACGGCGAGTTCCGCCTCGTCCACGAGGCCGTCACCGAGCGCAACGCGCTGCTGCGGACCGCGGCGCACTACGTCCGACCGCTGCAGACGACCATCCCGATCGGCTCGACCTTCTCCGGTGTCCTGTCGGCTCCGTTGCGGTTCCTCCGGCACGGCGCCGGGAAGCGCCGGGAGCGGGGAGCGGTGCTCATCAAAATCGGCCTCGTGATCTACGACTCGTTCTCCCGCGGCGGCGGACTCTTCGGGGGAGGCGCGGTGCCGCGCCACGCGTTCCACGGCCGGTCCGCCTCGCTTCGGCAGCTGCCGCGGCTCAACCCCGCCACCCGCTACACCGCGACGTATTGGGACGCCTCCCTCCACGACCCGGAGCGGCTCGCGGTCGACGTCCTGCGCGACGGGCTGCGCGCCGGAGCGGCGGACGACCGGGCGCGCGTCGCGACCTACACGGCCGCCGTCGGCCACGACGACGGCAAGGTGGTGCTCCGCGACGCCGATTCCGGAGCGGAGTTCGTGTTCTCGGCATCCGTCGTCGTGAACGCGTCGGGACCGTGGACCGACCTCACCAACCGCGCCCTCGGCGACGACACGCATGACATGGGTGGGACCAAGGGCTCGCACATCGTGCTGGACAACGAGGAACTGCTCGAGGCGACCGCCGGCCGCGAACTGTTCTTCGAGCACTCCGACGGCCGCATCGTGCTCATCTACCCGCTGAAGGGACGCGTGCTCGTGGGCACGACCGACCTCGAGCACGACATGGGCGCGCCGATCGTGTGCACCGACGACGAGATCGACTACTTCTTCGAGTTGATCGGCCACGTCTTCCCCACGATCGCCGTCGATCGCTCGCAGATCGTGCACCGCTTCGCCGGCGTGCGCCCGTTGCCCGGACACGGCGACGTGGCCCCCGGTTTCGTGTCGCGCGACTACCGGATCGAGGCCGAGCGGATGCCCGGCACCGACGCGCCGACCGTCCTCAGTCTCGTGGGCGGCAAATGGACCACCTTCCGCGCCTCGGCCGCCCACCTCACCGACCGGGTGCTGGAGGTGCTCGCCCGCCCGCGGACACGGACGACGAAGGGGCTCGCCATCGGCGGCGGCGTCGGCTATCCGACGTCCGAGCGCGCCCGCCGACAGTGGGTGCTGGCGCACGCCGGCGCGGTGGACCCGGCGCGCGTCGCCGTCCTCCTCGATCGCTACGGCACGACCGCCGCGGAGGTCATCGCCGCGACGGGCGCCGACGACGTCCCCCTGCGGACGGCGCCGGACTACACGCGCGACGAGTTGCGTCACCTCGCCCGCACCGAACTGGTCGTGCACCTCGAGGACGTGCTCCTGCGTCGCACCGATCTCGCCTTCCGGGGCCGCGCCGACCGGACCGTCGCCGTCGAGATCGCCGACGCGATCGCACCGGTCATGGGGTGGGATGCCGCCGCGCAGGCGGCCGAGGTCGATCGCGCGCTCGCCGCGGTGCACGCCGCCGATCCGGCCTGGCAGCCGGCGGTGGCGCGCTGAGCGCGCGGCGACCGCACCGGCTCCGCCGCTACGGCGCTCGCGTTCCCGGACGTCGCGTCACTTCAGCAGTCGCGACAGCCGCCGATCGGCCAGTAGCTTGCCACCCGTCTGGCACGTGGGGCAGTACTCGAGGGAGTTGTCGGCGAAGAAGACGCTGCGCACCTCGGCACCGCACACCGGGCAGGCCTCGCCGCGGCGGCCGTGCACGGCCATGCCGCGTCGCTTCGCATCCTTGAGGTCGGCCGGAGGCTTGCCGGATGCGGTGGCCACGGCATCCGTCAATGTCGTGCGCATCGCGTCGTAGAGGCGGTCCACATCCGTGTCGGTGAGACTCGCCGCCAGCGCGTACGGCGACATGCGCGCGGCGTGGAGGATCTCGTCCGAGTAGGCGTTGCCGATACCCGCGACGATCGACTGGTCGCGGAGCACCCCTTTGATCTGGGTGCGCCGGCCCGCCAGCAGGGAGGCGAGCGTGTCGCGCGTGAAGTCGGAGGCGAGCGGGTCTGGTCCGAGGCGCGCGATGCCGGGGACGTCGGCGGGCTCGCGCGCCGCGTAGACCGCGAGGGACTTCTTGGTGCCGGCTTCGGTGAGGTCGAAGCCCGACCCGTCGTCGAGGCGGACGCGCAGCGCGATGGGCGTCTTGCCGGGGCGGATCACCGTGTCGGGCACGGCGTCGTACCAGCGCAGCCAGCCCGCTTTCGCGAGGTGGAAGATGAGATGGCTGCCGGCATCCGTCGCGAGATCGACGAACTTCCCGCGCCGTGTCGCGCCGGAGATCGTCGTTCCCACGAGGGCGTCGATCGGCGGATCGTAGGTCTTCAGGGCCGCGATGTTCGCGACCGTGATCTTGACGACGGTGCGCCCGGACGCGCGGGTGCCGAGGAAGTCGACGAGACCTTGCACCTCCGGCATCTCGGGCATGACCTCATCCTGCCACGGCCCCCGGACGCGGCGTCAGGGGGATGCCGGCCAGGCCTGAGGCGCCCGATCGTCGCCGGCGAGCAGACCCGCCACGAGGCCGTCGCTGCGGATCCCCGCGCCGTTGACCAGCGCCGAGCGCTGACGCCCTTCGTACCGGAACCCGAGACGTTGCGCGACGCGGTGCGATGCGGGGTTCTCCGCCACGGCGCGCCACTCGATGCGGACGAGTCCGAGGCCGTCGGGCGAGAAACCCCAGTCGAGCACCGCGCGGGCGGCCTCGACCACGAGCCCCCGTCCACGCGCGTCCGCGGTCATCCAGTAGCCCAGCTCGCCGGAGCCCGCGGCCAGACGGTGCAGCCCGATCATGCCGACCAGTCGTCCGTCATGGCGCACGGCCCAGGTGGCCTCCGTCCCGGCATCCCACCACCCCGCGGCCTTGCGGACGAACCCCTCGGCGTGCGAGCGCTCGTACGGCGAGGGGACGGTGGTGAACCGCTGGATCAGCTCGTCCTGGCAGGCCGCGAAGATCGCGTCGACATCGCCGTCCGTCGGGATCGAGAGCTCGAGCCGCTGCGTTCTCAGCGTCACCGGTTGCATGCAGCGAGCCTATCCCGCTCCCTCCCCGGACC
>NZ_JBXAFF010000017.1:51657-65208 GCF_058792815.1 Microbacterium sp. MPR-TSA4 | reverse complement strand
GGCGGGAGGAAGGGCGACTACTCCGAAAGTGAGCACTCACAACACTGCGCAGACGCAAGAAGGAGGTTGCACCAGACAAGCGAGCCGCATGACGACGCGAATTCAAAGCCGCAACGAGGGGCTCGCTCGTTGCGTCTGATGCATCAATCGGGACGAGTCGTCCTCGGCAACATCCTCCCTTCAAGCGACCTCAGATCGTGTTGCAGTTAGCCCCCCTTCACCGGGCTTTCTTGCGGGCGGGTCTTACGGGAATCGCCGACTGGCAAGTTGCTCCGGAAGTGCGATCGCGCACAGCGCACGGTCGGGTGCGCTGGTCGGGGACCGCCCTGCGGGCGGTGGTGCGTCAGCTGGTTCCACCACAATGGATATCCGTCACGCCCTGGGAGCGAGTGTGTTCGACCGAGGCGGTCTGCGCTCGCGGCCGCCAGCGCCGGCACGCCCGGCACTGGGTTTATCACCGGACGTCGACAGTCGCCACGACGACCGTTCTTACGTCACGTCTCCGGGGCGAGCCGTTGCTATATAGCCTGCGTCGACGAGTCGGCGATACTCTCCGCGCTCTCGCAAGACTCTCTCGAAACGATCTAGCAGGCGCGACAGTGGGGGGAGCAAGTTCACGCCGACCTGAAGGCGGGCCCGCTCGCTCACCTGCCCTCGGGAGTGTTCACCGCGAACAGCGCATGGCTCGTCCTCGCCGTGATCGCATTCAACCTCACTCGCGCCGCTGGACTCATCGCCGACCGAGGCGGGCGGCTCGCCCGGGCAACGACCGCGACGATTCGCCGCACCCTCATCTCAGTGCCGGCACGACTGGCACGGACGGCGCGCCGCATCATCCTGCACCTGCCGGACGCCTGGCCCTGGCAGACCGCGTTCGACCGACTCTTCACCGCGACGCACGCACCACCACCACCGGCCGCGGCCAGCTGACCACCGCCGCCACCAGCGGCACGACCGAGAACGAAGTGGACAACCGGGATGAGACGCCCGGAACTCACCCCTGCCCGCAGCCGATCACGCCGCGCCCATCACGCCGACGCCACCCGCCGAAGGCTCATCGGTGGATCGAGGCTAAGGACAGTAGTAGCGGATGCCGCCGGGGCCGCACACGTCGCCCTCGGCAGATCCCGTCAGGCCGCGTCGCCCTCGCGGATCAGGTCGACGGCTCGCTCGGCCACCGTCATGATGAGCCCAACGGGGTTGAGAGCCGACAGCGTCGGGAACACCGACGCGTCGACGACGCGCAGACCGTCGACACCGCGCACCCGCAGCTGCGGGTCGAGCACCGCGAGCGGGTCGTCATCGGCGCCCATGCGGCACGTGCACGAGACGTGATACACGGTCTGGTGGGTGTCGCGCAGCACCTCCGACAGATCTTCGTCGCTCTGCACGTCGGGTCCCGGGAACACCTCGCGCATTAGGTGCGACGCAAACGGCTCCTGCGCGGCAACGCGGCGCGCGAGCTTCACGCCCTCCACGAGCATCCGCTCGTCGCGTCCCTCGAGGTCGGTGAAGGATCCGTAGTCGATGAGGGGTGCGTCGTCGGGCGAGGGCGATGCGATCCACACGCGTCCACGGCTGCGCGGCTTGGCGACGTTGGGCGCCAGCGACAGGTTGTTCTCGGGGAGCGCGACTCCGCGCCGCTCGGCGTGTACGCCCCACGTCTCCAGCGGGATGTGCGTCGATACGTCGGGCACCGTGCTGTCGGGGTCGACCTTCACGACGTATCCGGCGTCCCACCCGGTGGCGCAGACGTCGATGCGCTGCGAGCGCGCCTCCCACACGATCAGTCCCTCGGCGTGGTCCTGCAGGTTCTCGCCGACGCCGGGCAGGTCGATCAGCACGTCGACGCCCGCCGCCTCGAGCACCGCTCGTGGGCCGATGCCGGAGCGCTGCAGCAGGGCGGGGCTGTCGATCGCGCCGCAGCTGACGATCACTTCGCGTCGCGCACGCAGGGTGCGGATGCCGTCGGCCGTCCGCACGACGGCCCCGACCGCCCGCCCGTCCTCGATGAGAATCCGCTCGACGAGACCGCCCAGCGTGATGTGGAGGTTGTCGCGCCGGTCGGCTCCGGACCGAATGTAGGAGTGCGACGCGGAGGATCGCTGGTTGGTCTCGGGGTCGTAGCCGATCTCGAAGTAGCCGGCGCCCTGATCGACCTCGTGGTCGTTCCATCGCTCGCGCACCGGGACGCCCAGCGCGGCCGACGCGGAGTCGATGACGTCCTGCAGGTAGGGGTTGCGGTCGACGTCGGGGATGGGGGTGATCGGCGCGAGCAGGCGGTCGAAGTACGGGTCGACCGTCTCGAAGTCCCAGCCCTCGGCACCGAGCGCGACCCACTCGTCGAGGTCGCCGCGCAGCGGGCGCCACGAGATCATGGTGTTCGCCGTCGAGCAGCCGCCGAGCACTCGCAGGCGGGCCTGCCGGATGAATGAGTTACCACGCGTGTTCGGGACGCTGCGGTAATCCAGGTCGTACTCCCCCTCGAGCATCTCCGCCCACCGGCGGATCGTGTTGGCTCGAGGCTCGTCGGCATCCGTGGGGCCTGCCTCGACGAGTCCGACCGAGACCCGCACATCTTCGCTCAGCCGCGCGGCGACGATGCACCCGGCGGTGCCGCCCCCGAGCACGAGGTAGTCGACGAGGTCAGCAGTGTCGTAGGCCATGGTGGTCTCCCTGGGAGCGATAGCGGTGTCAGCCGGCGAAGTAGGTCGTCTTCAGCGAGGTGAACTTGTCCAGCGCGTGGAGGGACAGATCGCGGCCGAAGCCGGATTGCTTGACGCCGCCGAACGGGATCGTCACATCGAGCGCGTCGACCGTGTTCACCGACACGGTCCCCGCCTGGAGCGCGGATGCGACCCGGCGTGCGCGGGCCAGCGAATCAGTGAAGACGGACGCCGCCAGCCCGTACTCGGTGCCGTTGGCACGGGCGATCGCCTCTTCCTCGTCACGGAACGTCGAGATTGCCAGTAGCGGGCCGAACACCTCTTCACGCGAGATCGCGGCATCCTGGTCCGCCTCGCGGAACGCGGTCGGCTGCACGAAGTACCCGCCGGCCCCGGTCAGCACGCGGTCGCCGCCGAAGGCCAGCGTGGCCTCTGCGCGACCGGCCTCGACGTAGCCGAGCACACGGTCGAGCTGCTGGGCGCTGATGAGCGGGCCCATTGTGGAGGCCGGGTCGAGCGGATCGCCGACGACGATCTCCGACGCCCGGCCGGCGATGCGCTCGATGAGGTCGTCGGCGACGTCCTGGTGCACCAGCAGGCGCGAGTTGGCCGAGCACACCTGACCCGAGCAGGTGAAGATGCCAGCGACCGCCTTCGCCGCGACGTGGTCGAGGTCGGCCACATCCGGGAACACGAGGTTCGCGCTCTTCCCGCCGCACTCGAGCCACACCTGCTTCATGTTCGATTCGCCCGCGTAACGCAGGAACAGCTTGCCGACCGTAGTCGAACCGGTGAACACGAGCGCGTCGACGTCCAGGTGACGGCCGAGGGCCTGACCGGCCTCCTCGCCGAAGCCGGGGACGACGTTCAGGACGCCGTCGGGAAGGCCCGCCTCCGACGCGAGCTCCGCCAGGCGCAGCGCCGACAGCGGCGACTCCTCGGCGGGCTTGAGCACGACGCTGTTTCCCGCGGCGAGCGCCGGCGCGAGCTTCCAGATCGCCATCTCGAGCGGGTAGTTCCACGGGACGACTGCGCCGACCACGCCGAGCGGCTCGCGCGTGATGATCGCCAGCGACGCGGTGTCGACCGGGGCGACTTCGCCGTACTGCTTGTCGATCGCCTCGGCATACCACTGCAGGATCGCCGCCGAGCCGGGGATGTCGACCGTCGAGGTGTCGGAGATGAGCTTGCCGCCGTCGAGCGTATCGAGCAGCGCGAGTTCGTCGGCGTGGGTGCGGATGAGGTCGGCCAGGCGCAGGAGCACGTCCTTGCGGTGTCCCGGGTTCGCGCGCGACCAGGCACCGCTGACGAAGCTGCGACGGGCGGCCGCGACGGCCCGGTCGACGTCCATGGCTCCGCCGCGGGCGACGGATGCCAGCACCGCGCCGGTCGCCGGGTTGCGCGTCTCGAACACCGCTCCGTCGGCGGCGTCGACGAACTCGCCGTCGATGAACGCCCGGGTCCGCGGCTCGAGGTCGGCGGCCAGCCGCCGCCAGGTCTGCAAGTCATGCATTTCGGTTGCCTCCTGTGGGATCGATCTCGGTCGCGGCGCGCAGGGCGTCGAGGGCTGTCCGAGCGAGCAGGACGGCCCCGTCCCGCACGGCGAGGTCGGCGGCGGGCGTGGCGGCAGCCGCCGCGAACTCGGGCTGATGGTTGACGGCGGGCATCGAGGAGATGCTCAGATACGGGTGGAGCGCCCGGATGCGCTGCGAGACGTTGCCCATGTCGGTCGACGCGGTCGCCATGCCGCGCGGCCCCCGCTCCTGCGGGTCCATGTCGCGGCCGAGCGCCGCCGCGTTGGCGGTGAACAGGGCCGCGAGCTCCTCGTCGTTGCGGAACTCAGCGTATCTCGGGCTCGTCTCGACGAGCTCCCATGTACAGCCCGTCGCGAGCGCTGCCGCCTCGAAGCACGCCCGCACGCGCGGGAAGACCTCGTCGAGCTCGGCCAGGGTGTCGGCCCGGACGTACCAGGATCCGGCCGCGCGGGCGGGGATGGCGTTGGGAGCGGTGCCCGCCTCGGTGACGATACCGTGCACCCGGACCGACGTCGGGAGCTGCTGCCGGAGTAGCCCGATCGCCACCTGTGCGATCGTGAACGCGTCGGCGGCATTGCGTCCCAAATGCGGGTACGCGCCGGCGTGGGCGCCATGTCCGGTGAACGTGATGTCCATGTGCGCGACGGCGCGGGGACGCGCATAGACCGCATCGGCCGGGCCGGGGTGGATCATCATCGCGAACGAGAGGTCGTCAAACACGCCGGCCTCCAGCATCGGGATCTTGCCGCCGCCGCCCTCCTCGGCGGGCGTTCCGATGACCCGCACCCGGATGTCGGGAGCGACCTCGGCGAGCGCCGCGGCGGCGCCGCCCGCGGCCGACGCGATCACGTTGTGACCGCACGCGTGGCCGAGGCCGGGCAGCGCGTCGTACTCGGCTACGAAGCCGACCGCGACCGGCCCCGTCCCCCGCTCGGCGACGAACGCCGTCGGCAGCCCGGCGACGCCCTCGGCCACCGTGAAGCCGCGCGCCGAGAGCTCGGCGTTCAAGAGCGCGACAGACTCGTGCTCCTGCCACGCGACCTCGGGGTTCTCATGCAGCCGCTGGCTGATCGACAGCAGCCCGTCGATGTCGCCGTCGACGTGTGCGGCGATGCGGGCCTTGGCATCCGACGCGATCATCACAGGTCTCCGGGCACGCCGTACGACGGGGCTTCCCGCGGGTCGAGTGCGCGGGTGCGGTACGCCGCCTTCTGCGGGAGCCACAGATCGAGCAGTCGAGCGAGCTCGCCCACCGGGTCGTCGGCATCGTCGACGCGCAGGTCGGTGACGGGCCACGGCACGTCTTCGACCACAGCGAGTCCGGCGGAGCGGAGGGGACCTGCTTCGCCGCCGGCGGCGAGCGCGCCGCGCAACCCGTCGAGCAGGCGCCCTTCGAACGTCCCGGCGTCGCTGGACGCGTAGCCGTCGAGCATCGCCTGCACGACCTCCGGGCCCGCCAGAAGGTTGCCCGCCGCGACCGCCGCGTCGCCGACGGCCGAGCCGAAGACGCCGAGCGCGTTGGCGCCCGAGTGGACGCCGACGTCGCCTGCCGCGTCTACGACCGTGACCTGCCGGTACGCGGGGTACGGCTCGTCCGCGAGCACCGCGGCGAGCGCATCGGCGGGGCCGGCGCCACCCTCGAGCGCGTCGAGCAGGCCGGGACCGAGCGCGGGGTTGGTGACGTTCTGCGAAGCGACCGCCCCGACCCGTGCCCGCAGATGCAGGCAGCGGGAGGCGACGGCAGGGCTCGACGAGCTGATCACCATCCCGAAGGCGCCTGTGGCGGCATCCCGCGCGACGAGCGAGATCGTCACTGGGCGCTCCCGCTGATGACGGCGGTCGCATCGATCTCGACCAGCCACTCCGGCCGGGCCAGCGCCTCGACGACAAGGCCCGTCGAGACGGGGTACACGCCCTTCAGCCAGCGGCCCATGACGCGGTAGACCGTCTCGCGGTAACGGATGTCGGTCAGGTAGACGACGACCTTCACGATGTCTTCGAGCGACGATCCCGCCTCGCGCAGCAGCATGTCGATGTTGGCCATCGCTTTCTCGGCCTGCGCCTCGACATTGCCGATGCCCACGCTCTCACGCGTCTCGAGGTCCTGGCCGATCTGGCCGCGCAGGTACACGACGCCGCCGGCGACGACCGCCTGGCACAGATCGTTGTCGAGGTTCTGCTCGGGGTAGGTCTCGCGGGTGTTGAACGGGCGGATGCGGGTGTGCGTGGTCATCGGACCTCCATGCTCACGGGGACGATCTCGGACAGGTAGCCGCGCTGGATGAGGATCTGGTCACACACATACGTCGCGTCGTGCCATGAGCCCCAGATAAAGCTCGATCCGCGGCGGGACTGCCAGGGCAGCCCCAGGAAGTAGATCCCGGCCTCGTCGCTGACGCCCCGGCGCTGACGCGGGTGACCCGCTTCGTCGACCGCGCCTTCTGGCAGCCACGAGTAGTCCGTCTTGAAGCCGGTGGCCCAGATTACGGTCGTGATGCCGGCCTCGGCGAGATCGAGTTCGAGGATCGGGTCGGTCACGCATTTCGGCAGGTCCGCGAGCACACGCGCCTCTGGCTCGTCGGGGAAGTCGAGCCCATTGCGCTCGATATAGGCGTCGGCCTCGTCGAGCACGCTGAGGTAATTGGCGTCGCCGGCGGCGATGTTCGCCGCCAGGTCCTCGTCAAAACGCACGACGCCGTCCTGGTAGCCCGATGCGCGCCCCACCAGGGTGATGCCGGATGCCGCGAGGTCGCGGAAGTCGACCGTGTGACCGCCGTGCGCGCCGCTCACCGCGATGGTGACGTGCTCAGCACCCGCGGGCGGAGTGGACGCCTCCCAGTGGCCCAGGACGCCCAGCCACCACACGAAGTCCTGCCCGCGGTAACGACGCGGCGGACGGTGGTGGGGGCCGACGGCAAGGTACACGGAGCGACCCGACCGACAAAGTTCGTCGGCGATCTGGACGCCCGACGATCCCGCACCGATAACGAGGACGCCGCCGGGGGCGAGCTGCTCGGGGTTGCGGTAAGCGTTGGAATGCATCTGCTTGACGGGAGCGTCGACGGGGATGAGCGCCGGAATGGCCGGCACCTGGAAGGCACCGGTGGCGGCGACGACGAATTGCGCATGGATCGGGCCGTCGGTCGTCTCGACATCGAACCCGCGCCCGTGGGGCGTGCGACGAACCTTGGTCACCTCGACGCCGCAGCGCACGGGCAGGTCGAAGCGGCGCACGTACTCGGCGAAGTAGTCGGCGACCTGGTCCTTGGTCGCGAAGCCGTCGGGGGCGACATCTTCGAACACGAGCCCCGGGAACCGGTCATGCCATGCCGGACCATTCGCCACCAGCGAGTCCCAGCGCTCGGTGCGCCAGCGCTGGGCGATGGCGCCTCGCTCGAGGACGAGATGTGGCACACCGGCGCGGCTTAGATGCTCGCTCAGGGCGATACCGGCCTGCCCTGCACCGACGATGAGGACCTCTGTCTGTGGGCTCAACGCGTCTACCTCCGAATACGAGCGCCGGGGGCACGGTGCCTCCGGAGCGCGCATCCAGTGTTCGAGGCGGACCGCACCTGCGGCAAATGTCCCGAGATCATTTCAAGAATCAGAAAAGGAGATGTCATGTGCGGCGACACATAACCGAAACACATGGGAAATCTCGACGATCGAGACTGGTGGCACCCGAACCTGAGGGAGCCCATGCCTCGCCTGCACGACGTCACGCTGACACAGCTCGCCTACTTCATCCGCACCGCAGAGCTGGGAAGCATGACGGATGCCGCAGCCGACATGTTCGTCGCCCAGTCGGCGGTATCCTCGTCGATCGCCGCCCTCGAACGGGCGTTGGGTACCCCGCTGCTCGTACGTCGCCGGGGCCGCACGCTGAGCCTCACCGCGCAAGGGCAGAGCCTGCTGCCACGCGCGCGCTCCGTGCTCGCGGCGCTCGAAGATGCCGTAGACGCGGTAGGCCCACGCACCCTCAGCGGTCGGCTCCCGGTGGCCTGCTTCACGACGCTCGTGCCGTTCTGCATGCCTGAGATCCTCGCAGCGCTGGCCCGCGAGCACGACGGCATCGTCCTAGACATCCGGGAGCTTGCCGCTGCCGACGTCTCACGTGCCCTGATCGAGCGCTCCGTCGAGATCGCGATCACCTACGACATCGGCCTCGACACCGCCGCAATCCACACCGAGCGGCTCGGGATCGCACCGCTGTACGCGGCGGTGTCGTCGAGCCACCCGCTGGCGGGGGCCTCGGCGGTCGGCGTGGAGGAGCTGGCCAGGTTCCCGATGGCGATGCTCGACATCCCGGTCAGCCGCGACTACTTCCTCAGCCCGTTCCGCTCGGCGGGACTCGTTCCACGCGTGTTCTTCCGCTCGACCAGCTTCGAGGCCGTGCGCTCGGTTGTGGCGCATTCGAACGCATTCACCTTGCTCAACCAGAAGCCGGTCCACGACCAGACCTACAGCGGCGGCCACGTCGCCTGCCTGCCCCTGCGCGGGGCTCCAGCACCACTGTCGATCGCGCTCGCATGGCTGCGCGGAACCACCCCCAGCCGCAAGGCCGAGGCATTCGCGGAGGCCTGCAGGCAGACGTTCCGCCAGCGCGCCGCAGCGCAGGCCTGAGCACGACTTCACCCCTCGGTTACCCATATGTTTCGCCGACGTTTCGGCGCGCCCGACATCAGATCTTCTGATTCCCCAGGACGAGCGGATCGATTATGCGAGCCCACGGGAGCACCCGAGCATGGTGCCACCAGCCGCCCCGCATCGGGGTCCCGCAGGAGGAGCGCTTACCGCGCATCCGACAGACAAGAAAGGAACCCGGACGTGACGATCACGCAGAGCGTTGCCGACCGGCCCCCCGTGGAACGCGCTGCGGTCAGGCGGGCATGGCGCCCGTTCGGGCCCAGCCGGTCGATCTCCCGTCGCAGCTACCTCACCATCGCCGCATGCTCGTTCGTCGTGCTCGTGGCTGTGTGGTCGCTGGTGTCGGCGCTCGGCCTGACCGACGAACTGTTCCTGCCGTCGCCGCTGTCGATCGTCGAGCGCCTCGTCGAGCAGGCGCAGAACGGGCAGCTGTGGGACGACATGGGCACCAGCGTCTACCGCGTTCTGTGCGGCTACCTGCTCGCGGTCGTCGTCGCGCTGCCGATCGGAATGCTGGCGGGGGTGAGCGCCAAGGTCGAGGCGGCCACGGAGCCGATCGTCGACTTTGTCCGGTACATGCCCGTGGTCGCGTTCGTACCGCTCACGATCCTGTGGGTGGGTATCGGCGACCCGCAGAAGTTTCTCATCATCTGGATGGGCACGTACTTCCAGCTCGTGCTGATGGTCTCAGACGCCGTGCGTCAGGTGCCACGCTCCTACATCGACCTCGGAGCGACACTCGGCATGCCGTACCGCTCGGTGCTCCGGCAGATCGTGCTGCCGGCATCCCTCCCCCGCGTCTGGGACGCGCTTCGCATCTCGCTCGGGTGGGCGTGGACGTGGCTCGTGGTCGCGGAGCTCGTCGCCGCGTCGACGGGCATGGGCTACCGGATCATGCAGGCGCAGCGGTACTTCGCCTCCGACCTGATCATCGCCTACGTGCTCGTTCTCGGACTGCTCGGGCTCGTCTTCGACCAGCTCATGCGCGCCGCCGGGCGTCGCATGTTCCGATACCAGCGGATGGGAGCACGCGCATGAGCGCCCCGATCACCCAGCACTCCGCCGTCGCGCACGGCACGCCGATCACGATCTCGCACCTGACGAAGCGCTTCGGCGCCTTGACCGCCCTCGATGACGTCTCGCTCTCAATCGACGGGAACGAGTTCATCTCGATCGTCGGGCGGTCCGGATGCGGCAAGAGCACGTTGCTGTCGATCATCGCCGGCCTCGACGGAGCCACCGAGGGTCAGGTCGACGTGGGCGGTGAGGAGGTATACGCCCCCGGACGCGACCGCGGCGTGGTGTTCCAGAACGCGACGCTGCTGCCGTGGATGACCGCGCAGGAGAACGTCGAGTTCGCTCTTAAGCCGAGCGGGATGTCGCGTCGCGAGCGCGCCGACACCGCCCGCGAGTATCTCGCGCTGGTCGGGCTGACCGGATTCGAAGGGCACTACGCCTCGCAGTTGTCAGGCGGCATGCAGCAGCGCGTCGCCCTGGCCCGGTCGTTCTCGTACCAGCCGCGCATCCTGCTGCTCGACGAGCCGTTCGGCGCGCTCGACGCGCTGACCCGCCGCACGATGCAGCGGCTCCTGACGGAGATCTGGGAGAAGCACCGACTCACGGTCGTGCTGATCACTCACGACGTCGAGGAGGCCGTGTACACCTCCGACCGCGTCGTCGTAATGAGCGCCCGCCCCGGTCGCATCCGCGCCGAAGTGCCGATCGAGCTTGAGCGCCCTCGTGACCCGCACGTCATCGACTCGCCCGAATTCCGCGACTACGCCACCGAAGTGCTCGACCTCATCCACGAGGAAACCGTCTGAGCCTTCCGGACGCTCGGCCATCAGACCGCACCACCTCGCACCACCCGACCCGAAAGGAAGCATCACCATGTCGCGCTCCCGCCGCATGACCGCACCACTCGCCCTCGCCGCCGTAAGCGCTTTGCTCCTGGCGGGCTGCTCGTCGTCGGCCAGCGAAGCCGACACCTCGGAATCCGGCGCCACGACCATCACGGTCGGGATCGGCACTTGGATCGGCTACGGCGCCCTGTGGGTCGCCGAAGAGCAGGGCTATTTCGAGGAGGCCGGCCTCGACGTCGAGTTCGAGACGTTCAACACCGACCGCGATAAGGCCTCGGCCTTCGTCTCGGGCCAACTCGACGTCACGACCGTCGCGAGCCAGACGCTGCTGCAGCTGGCAGAGGAAGGCGTAGACATGACGGCCTTCTATGTGCTCGACACGTCACTGCAGGCCGACTCGGTCCTCGCCGGCCCCGACATCACGTCGTTCGCCGACCTCAAGGGCAAGAAGCTCGCGTGGGAGGAAGGCTCCCCCAGCGACCTCCTGATCCACTGGGCGCTGCGCGAGTACGGCATGACCGATGCCGACGTCGAGAAGATCCCGATGGACGCCAACTCGGTCGGCACCGCCCTCATCGCTGGTCAGGTCGACGGCGCCGGCACCTACGAGCCGTACATCACCGAGGTCAAGACGAAGAATGCCGGCATCCACGCTGTCGTCACCGCTGCCGAGGCCGAGGGGATCATCAGCGACGTCCTGCTCGTCAAGAACGAGTGGGCCGAGAAGAACGCCGACACGCTGACCGCGCTCGTCTCCGCCATCGGCAAGGCCGCGGACTACTACGCGTCGGAGCCCGAGGCGGCGCAGCAGATCATCGCCGACGCCCTCGAGACGCCGCTCGAGGAGCTTGCAACCTCGTTCGCCGGCGTCGAGATCTACTCGCTTGAGGCCAACAAGGAGCTGCTGAGCGGCAGCTTCATCACGAGCGGCCTGCCGATCGTCGAGCAGGCCTCGATCGACGCGGGTCTGATCAAGGGTGGCAGCGACCTCGCCTCGCTCGTCAACAGCACCTTCGTGAACGCCGCGAAGTAATCACCCCCACCACCGAAGACAACGCCGCACGATCAGGAGGACCACGCGGATGACCACCATCGATCCACTGGACACACGAGAAGATCTCGACCCCGACCTGATCATCATCGGCGCCGGCTTCGCGGGCATGATGGCTCTCCATCATGCCCGCGGGCTGGGACTGCGCACCGTCGTCCTCGAAGCCGGCGACGACGTCGGCGGCACGTGGTACTGGAACCGCTACCCCGGCCTCACCTGCGACATCGAGAGCTTCTTTTACTCGTACTCGTTCGACGAGCAGCTGCAGCAGGAGTGGGAGTGGCGCGACCGCTACGCGACGCAGGAGGAGATCCTCTCCTACGCCCGCCACGTGGCGGACCGGTTCGCGCTGCGCAGCGGCATCCGCTTCGGCACCCGGGTCGACTCGCAGGCCTACGACGAGACGGCCCTGCGCTGGAGTGTCATCGACGAGCACGGCGTCGTGCGCACAGCCCGCTTCGTCATCATGGCCACTGGCGTCCTGTCGGCCCCCAAGGAGATGCGCCTCGAGGGCGAGGCGACCTTCGGCGGCCAGGTGCTGCGCACCACTCACTGGCCCGACGGTGTCGACCTGACCGGCAAGAAGGTCGCCGTGCTCGGCACCGGCTCGACCGGCATCCAGGTGTCCACCGAGATCGCCGACAAGGTCGAGCACCTGTACGTGCTGCAACGAACCCCCAGCTACAGCGTGCCCAACCACAACCGCCCGCTCGACCCTGCCCAGACGGCCGAGGTCAAGGCGAAATACCCCGCGCTCCGCGCCCACTGCCGCACGACCCTCGACGGCCTGATCCTGCCGGGCACCGGCCGCAACACCGCCGACGTCCCCGTCGAGGAGCAGCTCGCCATCCTCGAGGATGCCTGGGCGGACGGACGCGGATTCCGCTTCGACGTGACCTTCGAAGACACGCTGCTCGACGACGGCGCCAACCGCGTGGTCGCCGACTTCCTGGCATCCAAGATCCGCCAGCTCGTGGACGACCCCGAGACGGCCCGTCGCCTCACCCCTAGCGGTTACCCGTTCGGCACCCGCCGCATCTGCATGGATGCCGGCTACTACGCCATCTTCAACCGACCCACCACCACCCTCGTGGACCTGCGCGAGACGCCGCTGGTGGGACTGACCGCGACCGGCGTGCAGACGACGACCGAGCATCTCGAGGTGGATGCCGTCGTGCTCGCGACCGGATACGACGCAGTCACCGGCGCACTGTCGCGGATCGAGATCGTCGGCCGCGACGGGCGCCGCCTGTCCGACCACTGGGCAGAGGGCGCGCGCACGATGAAGGGCATCGCCGTCGCCGGGTTCCCCAACCTTTTCCTCATCACCGGCCCCCTCAGCCCGTCCGTTTTCACCAACGTGATCGCCTCCATCGAGCAGCACGTCGAGTGGCTGACGACGCTGCTCGAGCATGCGAAGGCCGAGCGGCTCGACGAGATCGAGGCGCTCCCGGAGGCTGAGGAGGCGTGGGTGCGCCACAGCGACGAGCTTGCCGCATCGACGCTGCACACCCGCGGCACGTCGTGGTTCTCGGGCGCCAACGTCGAGGACAAGCCGCGCCGCATCCTCGCCTATGTCGGCGGCCTCGGCGCCTACGGCGAGCACCTGGCCGCCGAGACCACTCAGGACTACCCGGGCTTCGCACTGCGCCGGGTGCAGACCGTGGGCGCCGCCCACTCGGACACAGAGGAGAACTGATGACGACATTGACTGGGCGCCGCCCACTCGGACACAGAGGAGAACTGATGACGACATTGACTGGGCGCCGCCCATTCGGACACAGAGGAGA
>NZ_JBXAFF010000017.1:0-51559 GCF_058792815.1 Microbacterium sp. MPR-TSA4 | reverse complement strand
TACCGGCACTGGATACGACGTTGACGGCGGATACCTCGCCCGATGATCCCCTCACCCGGTACGCGACGGCGCACGATCACCCCGGGCTGGAGGATCATGCCATCCGCAGTGGTCGCGACGGCGCGACGCGGTCTCCGGCGATGACGGAGGTTAGCGCCGCACCGTTCGCCACTCCTGCCCTGATGTCCGTCTCGGCTGCCGGGAGCGCCGGCGCGAGCACTCCGACCGACCCGACGTCCTTCACGATCACGCAGGCCGATGCCGCGCTCCGCGCTGGCGAGATCACCGCGGTCGAGATCCTCCAAGCATTCACCGACCGCATCCGGCGACACGACCCGGTCTACAACGCCTTCGTGCTGCTCAACCCGCGCGCGCTCCATGCGGCGCGCGCCGCTGACCAGCGCCTGGCCCAGGGGTGGCGACGCGGTCCCCTTGACGGCGTGCCGATCGTCGTCAAGGCCTCGATCGACACGGCGGGGCTGCGCACGTCGGCGGCCTGGAGCGGGGTGTGGCCCGAGGCCGGCGGCGTTGAGCTCCTCCCCGTGCGGGATGCCGCGATCGTGCGGCGGCTGCGGGATGCCGGGGCCGTCATCGTCGGCAAGACGAACCTGCCGATGTTCGCCGGCAGCGGCGACAACGCGAACGACAGCGTCCACGGGGGAACGTTCAACGCCCTCGACCGCCGGTGGGCTCCCGGTGGCTCGTCGACCGGCACCGCGACCGCGGTCGCCGCGGGTTTCGCGGTCGCCGGGATCGGCGAGGAGACGGGCGGGTCGATCCAGAACCCCGCGGCCGCGCAGAGCCTGGTCGCGGTCAAGCCGACATTCGGCCTCGTGCCGAACACCGGTGGCATGCCGCAGGCCGCCTCCACCCGTGACGTGCTGGGTCCGATGACCACGACAGTCGAAGACGCAGCGCTGGTGCTCGACGTCATCGCCGGCTGTTCCCCCCACGACCCCACGACCCGCGCAGTTGCGGGCCGCATCCCACCCGGCGGGTACACGTCGCGGCTCTCGCCTGTGGCGCTGCGCGGCACCCGGCTTGGCCTGTACGGGCCGGGATGGCGCACCGACGCGCTGACCCCCGAGACGCAGCGACTGTACGACGCCGCGATCGCCGCCATCGCGGCGCAGGGGTCCGAGGTGGTGCCAGACCCATTCGCCGGCTCGGGATTCGCGAACCTGGCGATGCCCGTCGACGGCTACGACGCGCGCGGCACCGAAGACCACGCCTACGAACTCGACCGTTACCTGCGCGCACTCGGCCCGTACGCGGCCGTGCACAGCCTGGCAGACCTCGAGGCGGCCACCGGCGTGCCCCTGTTCGGGCAGGGCGGTCCGCTGAACGTCTACATGCACCTTCCGGGCCTCCGCGCATCGCTGCGCGACCCAACGAGACCGCCCGACCTCAGCGCGTTCGCCCGACTGCGCGCAGAGCACCTGCGGATCTTCGAGAAGATCATGACCTCGCACCGCCTCGACGCCCTCGTCTTCCCGCAGCAGTACGCGCCGATCGGCGACCTCCACGGCGGCGCCATCTCAGCGACCACCGTGTCGGAAGTCAACATCGCGGGCCTTCCCGCCGTCGTCGTGCCCGCAGGGCGATACGCTTCGGGGCGCCCGTTCTCGCTGATCTTCGTCGGCCGTCCGTGGTCAGAGGTCCAGCTGCTCGCGTACGCCTACGCGTACTCGGCCGCCGAGCCCGGGCGGGCCGTGCCGCGCCAGCTCGGCTAGACGCTATGGGGTGTTGAGCCTGGGGCCTCCTCTCGCATAGACCGTGGGTTGCGAGCCGGGGTGTTCCGGCTTGCCGAGCCACATATGTGAGGGAGGCCCCAGTTGATTACAGAGCGTACGAGCGTCGGGCTGGATGTGCACGCGCGGAGCACGGTCGCGGCGGCGATCGATGAACGGACCGGGGAGCTCGTGCAGCGACGCATGGGCTCCGATCAGGATGAGGTCGTCGCGTGGGTGACGGGCCTGCCGGGGCCGGTCGCGGCGACCTACGAGGCGGGTCCGACGGGGTTCGGGCTGGCCCGCGCGTTGCGGGCGGCGGGCGTGCGCGCGGTGGTGGCGGCGCCGTCGAAGTTGCAGCGCCCGGTGGGCGATCGAGTGAAGACCGACGCGCGTGACGCGGTTCATCTGGCCCGGCTGCTGCGGCTCGGTGAGATCGTCGAGGTGACCGTCCCGAGCGTCGAAGCGGAGTCCGCCCGGGATCTGGTGCGTGCTCGTGAGGATGCCCGCGGCGACCTCATGTCGGCGCGGCATCGGGTCAGCAAGCTGCTGCTGCGGCAGGGCATCCAGTACTCGGGCGGGAAGACGTGGACCGTCGCGCACGACGGCTGGCTGCGGTCTCAGCGGTTCGAGCTGTCCGGGCTGCAGGCCGCGTTCGACGCCGCTTACGACGCCATGATCCAGGCCGTCGACCGCCGTGACCGGCTCGATACCGCGATCGCGGGCATGGCCGCCGACGGCGAGTTCACGCCGGTCGTGGATCGGCTCTGCTGCCTGCGCGGGGTCTCCACCCTGACCGGGTTCGCTCTCGCTGTCGAGATCGGTGACTGGACCCGCCTGGACGGGCACCGCATCGGCGCGTGCGTGGGCCTGACCCCGTCGGAGACCTCGTCCGGGGCGTCGCGGGCGTTGGGCGGGATCACCAAGACCGGCAACGGTCACGCCCGCCGGCTCTTGATCGAGGCGGCCTGGCATCACCGTCCCGCCTACCGGCCCGCCTCGCCGATCATGCGCGCCCGCTGGGACCGCGCCAGCGCCGCCGCGCGAGCCCGAGGGCACGCGGGCAATCAGCGCCTCCACCACCGCTGGTTGCGCTTCCAAGCCCGCGGGAAGCGCACCGTCGTCGCCAACGCCGCGATCGCTCGCGAGCTCGCCGGCTGGTGCTGGTCCCTGGCCGTCATGACCTGACCGCCCCCCTGGAGCTTCCGGTCGCCGACAGTGGTGACGGCAGCGTCCCGGGCGACTCGCGACACGCCCTATGAGCAACCCGCCGAGCGGGTCACGCTCGATCTCTAGATTCGCGTGAACGCCCCCGCCGAACAAGCCGTCATGCGGTAACCAACCCGCGCATATCAGAGTGACAACGCGTCGAACACGACACGCGCGTCACCACCCGAGACGACCGGAACGAGCGGACGCCGCAGCCGACGGGCACGGCGTCCGCTCACCCCTGCCCCTTGACAAAACCCCACCCCATATCAGGGCGTGTCTGACAAAGGTTGGGGGCTGCGGCTGAGAGTCTCGAGGGCTGTCGCGGTTTCAGATGCTCTCTGATGCTCAGTGGTCGTTGATCGAGGGGATGCTGCCGCGTCCCACGGGCCGACCGGGGCGGAAGTTCTCCGACGCTCGGACGATGGTGGAGGGGATCGTGTACCGGTATCGGACGGGGATCGCGTGGCGGGATCTGCCAGCGGTGTTCGGGCCGTGGCAGACGGTGTGGTCCTGGCATCGCCGGATGGCGTCGGACGGCACTTGGGACCGGGTGCTGGCGAAGGTCACCGCCGCAGCGGACGCGGCGGGGATGATCGACTGGTCGTTGTCGGTGGACTCCACGATCGCCCGCGCGCATCAGCACGCGACGAACACGACCCGCCTCACAGGGGGCTGGATCGAATTGCACGAATCCGCAGATCGAGCCGCCTGATCACGGCATCGGCCGCTCCCGAGGCGGTCTGTCGACGAAGATCCACCAGCTCGTGGACGGCAACGGGCTCCCTCTGGTGACACTGATCACTCCCGGGCAGGCGGGGGACTCGCCGATGTTCCTGCCGCTGATGGCGCAGCTGCGGGTCGGCCGCGACACCGGCCGGCCCCGCACCCGCCCGGACGCGGTCCGCGGCGACAAGGCGTATTCCTCACGCGCGATCCGGTCCCACCTGCCGACGCTCCCTCCACTCCGCGAGCTCGTCCACGCTGGCACCATACTCCCGCCGGAGTTTGGTAAAGCCAGAGGTCAGCTCGGATTGGTCGCGAGCCACTCCTCAACGCCCGTGCACGCGGGCTGACCCTCGTTGCCAGTGCACCAGTTCGTAAGGCTAGCCGGGTCAAGGAACTCGGCGTCGGTGACACCACCGAGGAGCGGGTACTCCTTCGCCGCCGCCCACCAGTCAGCGGGGCTGGTGCAGTCAGCGTAGACCGGCGCGTAGATCGCCTCCCACTGGGCTTCCTCATCGGCGGCGAGCGCGTCGTAGGCGGCTTGTTCCTCAGGTGATGCGTCCACCCCTGGTACTTCTGCA
This sequence comes from Microbacterium sp. MPR-TSA4, assembly GCF_058792815.1. Lineage (NCBI taxonomy): Bacteria > Bacillati > Actinomycetota > Actinomycetes > Micrococcales > Microbacteriaceae > Microbacterium > Microbacterium sp. MPR-TSA4. The sequence goes on along the minus strand of NZ_JBXAFF010000017.1, from coordinate 47,313 downwards.
TCCCACAGCGGGTGAGTGTCGTAGAGCTGTTCCTCGGCCGCAACGGCGGTCTCGGCGGCGGATCGACACGCCTGCGTGGGCAATCCGTCTGTGCTCGCGTCGCTACACCCGGTGGCCGCGAGCCCGATCACGCTCGCGAACAGCGCCACCGCTACACCACGCGGACTCATCTTCCCCATACGGCGAGGATAGCCGACCGAGGGCGACAAGCCCGTTCTCCGGCCCACGACGGGGTCTTCTTTGACACGCTCGAGCGAGCGACGCGCGCAGCTGCACGAGCACCGATCGCGGGCTGGTGGGCGCCGAACGAACTTGAGTACGCGTTACTTCTTCCTCGGCTCCTTGCCGAACTGCCCGAGCAGGACAACGCTGTTGCGACGTGGGTGGCACGCCGGATTCAGCACCTTCAAGCCGCGACGAGCCGCCAGAGGCAAGTTGAAATCGGGGCGGACGTCGCGGCAAAAGTCGTTCAGTGGGGACGGTACGACCCAAAACCGCCTGGTTCGCCGAGGAACTACAGGGCGACCCCTGGGTGCGAGGTCAACGGCCCCCGCTCGCGGCGAGGTGGCTACGCAGTTTGCGCGACGGGCTCCAACTCATCCCAGCCGACAGCGCTATTCCTCGCGTTTGTCGCGGTCGCCTTTGAGGCGACCGCGACTGGTGAGCGCACGCGCTCAAGCAATCGCCGCTGAGGCACAGCGCTGCCCGCCGGTCACACCCCGCTAACGTGCACTGCCCGTTTACGGATCGGCTTGCGGGCGCCGCTCGATGGGCGAACATGCGCGCCTGATCGAAGCAGCGGGTCCTCGACAGGGACGCAGTTCGGGATCCCGCTCCGAACTTGTTGCAGGGGCCCGTCCGGTTCGCGTGGTTAGTGTGTGGCGCCGAGTTCGACGAGGAGGACTCCGCCGACGACGAGGGCGATGCCGGCGGCCATGATCCAGGTGAAGGGTTCGTCGAAGAGCAGTTTGCTGAGGATGGCGGTGAGGGCGACGCCGGATGCTGCCCAGATGCCGTAGGCAACGCCGAGGCCCATTCCGGCGCTCAGGGTGAGGGACAGGAATGCGAAGGCGGCGAGGTAGCCGATCGCGACGCCGGCGATCCAGATCTTCTTGCCGTGTGTGGCCATGCGCAGTGCGAGGGTGCCGGCGACTTCGAAGAGGATCGCGCCGATGAGGAACAGCCAGGCCATCAGAGTGCCTCTCGCTTCTTGGCGGCTCGTTGGGAGCCGAGCTCGATGGTGAGGACGCCGAGGATGATCAGCGCGATCCCGCCCAGCATCACGGGGGTGAGTGCTTCACCGAAGATGACCGCGGACAGGATGGCGGTGAGTGCGACACCGGAGGCGCCCCAGATCCCGTATGCGACGCCGAGCGCCATCCCCTGCCGCAGAGTGAGGGAGAGGAACAGGAAGGCGCTGATGAATCCGGCTGCCACGAGTGCGTACCAGGCGGGGTGGTCGAGTGCCGCCTTCAGGGAGAGGGAGCCGGCGGCCTCGCTGAGGATCGCGCCGACGAGGAAGAGCCACTTCTTCATGCTTCGACTTTCGAGAGGAGTTCATACGCAGCCGCGAGGATCACGGCCCGTTCGTCGGGTGTGGGGATGTTGATGCCTGTGGCGCCGGCGAACCAGGCGCCGTCCGCGAGCAGCCGAACAGCTGTGATGTATCCGCGCTCAGGGAGCGCCAGCTGCTCGAGGCCCACGAACCAGGTCGAGATCCGCTCCGCCCACCGGGCGGTGAGCTCTTGGCGCAGGCGGGGGTCGGTGAGCATCACGATGTCGGCAGGGTCGGGTTCACGGGTGACGCAGGCCTCGACGTAGATGCCCGCTCGCTCGCGCATTGTCGAGCCCTGGAACGGGGATGTGAGCCGGGCGTCCATCTCGCGCTGCCACTCGTCGGCGACGTGATCGACAAGGCCGAGCATGAGCGCTTCCTTCGTTCGGAAGTGATACATCAGACCCGGTTTGGACAGCCCGGAAGACTGCGCCACCGAGTCGAACGAGATCGCCCCACCGCCACGGATGATGTCGAGAGCGTGCGCGAGGATCTCTTCACGCGAGTTCGATGCCATGCATCTACTTTACCATCCGGTTGGTTAAGCGCGCCTCCGGCATGTTCATAGCGGAGAGCTGCTGCCCCGCCGGGCTCGATAACGGAACTGCCCGTTTAGGGATCCCCTTACGGGACGCCGTTGACGGCCTCGGTGCAGATCAAGCTGTGGCCACCGTCGCTCTCATTGCTTGCACCACAACTGGGCACCGTTCAGATTGCTCACTGGAACAGAGCACTTGCACCAGACGGTGACAGCCATAGGGGACTTCCTCCTCTCTTCGGATCGTAGTGTGCAGGAGGTCTCAGACACGTAGGATTCGTGAGCGCCTTGACGGCGACTCCAACCGCATCAGGTTGCCCGTTCCGGGGAGTCAGCGACGGAGCGTGCGGCCTTGAGGACACGGTGAATGTGGGAGTCGTAGCCAGCAGATTCTCCGCCGGCCCCCTTGGCGGCGCGGCCCCGCGCGCCGCATCCACAACCCCAACGACCAGATCCGCCGGGAACGTAGAAGTGCTCGAAGGCGGGCGGGTTGGCGGAGCTCACTGGGTGCTCCACTGTGGCGCGGGGGCACGCACGGTGACGACGTCGACGATCCCAGGATGCCGCCATACGCGTCCGTCGACGAGCAGCACCGGGCGCGTCCCGACTGCAGCGGTGGGATCCGCCGCGATCTCGCGCGCCCAGGTTCCGATGATGCCGCTGGCGGGATCGGCGAACCCGAGCAGCTTCGGCAGCAACCGCCGCGGCATCCCCGAGCTGACGACGTGGTCGGCGCCTACGAGGAGGGGTGGCGGTTCGACGAGAGCGTCTTCCGGCCGCTTGAGATACACGGTGTACGCGGTCCGAGCTCTGCGCAGCATCCTGCTCATCGGGCTTGCCCTTCCATCTGGCGGTCCGCGGCAACGATCGCGAGGACGCCTTCCAGATCGGCGCGGCGAGCGAGTCGGATCATGGGGCGAGTGATCTCGACGCTCGGGTCGAGCTTGGAGAGTACATAGTGGCGTTGGCGCGCCCGGGCTGCTTCCGCGCACGTCGCGAGAGTGCGCGAGCCGTGGTTGGGGCATCCCCCACGGCTCTTGCACCCGTCGAGGAATCCCGCCGGCGTGCCGTGCTGCACGCGCTCGAGCATGTCGAGGATCTTGCTCATCAGGCTGCCAGCTGCATTTCAGGTGCTGTGGAGAGCTCGGTCACATGGAGCACACGCAGCACGGTTCTCGAGGTGATGTCGAGCAGCTGAGCCGTTTCCTCGAGGCTGTATCCGCGTTCGCGCGCCAAATGAATCGCGACGTGTCGCTCTTCGCGGGTGAGCCGTACGCGTTCACCGCGCAGGGCGAGGTCGATCGCGACCTCGTCGACGACGGGCTCCTCGTCAACGACGGCAGGTTCGTCGTCGGTGTCGATGTCGTCCCAGGCCATAGGCGGAAGCCATCGATGGGCTCGCGCGTACTCGAGCGCGCCGGTGTAGACGGCCCTGTCGTACCGGCTTTCGTGAGGGGGGTGTACGCGCCACAGCCGCTCGTACAACGACGCTGCGGCGTTGTGGAGTTCGGCAGGGATATCGGTCTTGCTGGTGAGGATCCTCGCCATCCTCGATTGGCTGATGTCGAGCATCCTCGCCAGCCGGGTCTGCGCCCACCCGAGCGTCCCAAGGGCCTCGACGCGGCGGCGCATACCTCTCGACGAAACCTTCGCAGCCGGAGGAAGAGAGGTCAGGTCTGGGACGACGGCGAGGAGCTTCTCAGCAGTAGAGCGATGGATGCGTGAAGGAGATGCGCCGCGGCCTCGGCTGCCCTTGTTCTTGCTACCGAACCAGATCGCGCGGACGGTGTCGGCGCTCACGCCGGCAGCTGCGGCGATCGCCTTCACCGTCATGCCGTGTCGGAGAAGAACCCCGATGTGGACCTTGACGGGCGCCGTCGACGACATGCCGCAGTCGTACCTGCCATAGGCGATGAGCTTCTTCCGCTCATAGCAGCGAGTCGTGTTCGCGGCGCGGCATTCCGCGCATCCGCACTTGTGCACCCGGTAGCAGGTCGGCGTGATGCCGTGCTTGTGATCGGGCGGGCAGAGCTTCGTCCTATCCATCCTTCACCCCTCAAAGTTGCTTACATTTATGAATGTAAGCCCTCCATGATGCCGATGCAACCAGAGGGACGATCCCTCCTACCTACAAGGGGTGGGCGTGCGGGGGGAAAGTCGACAAGTTGCCGGCACGAGGGGCGCGACGAGCTCAGTTGCGGGGCTGAGGGCGGCGCCGGTAGAACCCGTCGACATCGCGGCCGTTGCGCTGATGCGGCGCGACCCAGACCTCGCCTGATCCGCTCTGCGCAGATCCGGGCTGCTCGTCAGTTGAACTCAAGGAGAGAGCAACCGGTGTAGCACGGTGAGACGTCGGTGCGGTGGCCGCCGGCGTTCTGCGGAGGGTCCATTTGCGCGACCAGCGCCCATCTTCACGCTTGCCGGCGTATTTCTCGACGAGCTCGGGGGCCGCCTCGGGCTGCTGAACGGTGTACCGCTGGAAGCTGACGACGTTCGCGTTGGCGTCAGCGACTCTTTTCGCGATGCCGGCGCAGATGGACTGGTCGTCCTGTTCGTAGAGGCCGTCGCTGAATCCTGGCGGCACGGCACGGCCGCCGAGCCGTTCCACCTCGGTGGCATCTGGTTTCAGGCTGGCTAGGTATTCGGTCCGCCACCGGTATTCGGCACGGGCTTGCGTCACGGCCTTCGGCCCATCGACGACGACGAGGTCGACCGCGTACCCGTTCTCCTGCAGCATCCGCAGCGTTTCGAATGCTTTTCTCTCGTTCGCGAGGGTGCCGTCGAGGATCACGTTCTCGCCTCGGAGGACGGCCCGGTCTCGCTCCTGCTTCATGAGCAGCGAAGATTCTTCGTGCACGAGGGAGGCGCGTTCTCGAGGCGAGAGCACCTCGGTTCCCGGCGGGGCGAGCTCGTGGTCGAGCGTCCCGTCTCGCTGGGCGCGCAGGAGCAGATGATCCTTGAAGTCGTCGGCGTTCAGATCCCGCCAGTCCTGTTCGGATGACCCGAGATCGGCGATCAACTTCGCTCGCGCCGAGGACTTCCCTGCACCGGGAGGACCGGCCAAGACGATCGCACGTCGGTCTCGCTTGACGTTGGGCCTCTGGGCGCGGAACGCGGTACGAATCTCACGGTGAGCTGCTCGCCGCTCTGCTGAGGGCCGGATGCCGTCCCGGAACCAGCCGGCGTTGTGGACGGTGGAGCTTGAGGTGTCCGCGGCAAGCGGTCCGCCCGGCGCACCCAGCTGCTCGAGCAGCTTCTTTCGGGCGTCGAAATCGACCTGGCGATCAGGGGATGCGTCCACCGTTGGCCTCCGTCACGGCATCGGCGATCTCCTCGTAGAGGTCGTCGTCGATGAAGTCGCAGGCAAGCGCCGTACCGATCTCCTCGAACGATCCCCGCGTGGTCACTGCAGGGTCGTCGAAGGGTGGGGCGATGCGCTCGCGCGCGACGAAGGGGAAAGCCCGCAGCGCGGCAATGAGGTCGGCGCGCGAGATCTCGCCGTCGCTGTACTGCCGCGTGAGCTCGAGCGGAGTGGTGGTCATCCTGATCACCTCCCTCTCAACCGTCATCTCCATACCCCCAGCATACGCCAGGGCCGGTTATATTCGTAAAGGTTCGCCGTGTGGGTCATCGCAATCCCTTCCACCTACAAGGGGTGGAAGGGACAGTGGCCGGTCGACAAAGTCAGGTCAGAATCCCCGCCGCGGTGACGACCAGCGCCGCGGCAGCGATCGCAGGGCCATGCGCGTGTGCGGTGCGCCCTCGTCCGGCGGCGATGCGCGCGAGCCGTTCGCCAGCGCTGAGCAGCACGGCAAGCGGGACCAGGTAGATGGCGAACCACCCCGCGAAGACACTGGCGAACAGCGCGACCGCGCCTGCGAACTTCGCGTCTCCGAACCCGAACCACCCCGCCATGCCCATCAACGCATAGGCGAGGAACACCGTTGCGGCTGCGGCGATAGAAACGATGAGGATCCACGGGTCCGCGGCCACGATGCTGACCGCGGCCGCCTGCAGGGCGCCTGCAAGGGCGTACGGGCCTGTGTACCGGTTAGGCAACCGCCTCGTACGGATGTCGACGAGCGCGATCACAACGCCGGCAGCGGTGAAGCTGGCCAGGGCGATCCATGGGTATCCCGTGACGCCGACGAGGGCGAGAACAGCGAGAAGTGTGCCGCCGATGGCGGCTCCGACATACTCGCGGAACGGGCTGCGCGAGTGCGCAACCGTCGCCTCTTCGGTCACGGTCATCGGGATTCGACGAGCTTGGCGGGCGCGGAGTCGATCAGCTGCTGGGTGGCCTCATCGAGCTCATAGTCGGGATCTCCTCCCCCGGGACGGGCGTAGAGCTCGTCGATGACGCGGGAGAACTCGGCGGCGCTGCCGGCGCGCATGGCGGCCTCCAGCTCGAGGCGCCAGCCGGCCTCATTGAGTGGGTCGGCCGACTGGGCGATGCGTGCGGCGAAGCGAGCCTGGTCGAACTCTCCTCGCCGGAGCGCACGGTGCGCGAGTTCGTCGGCAGCATCCAGGATTGCAGCGATCATCGCCTCCTCGGCCGGTGCGCGCCAGACCCACCATCCCCGCCGATTCGTAGGCGGAGTTAAGGGCTGGCCGCGGACCAGCCGGATCGCTGCGATCAGGTCCTCGTTGGGCGTGGTCTTTAGGTCGGCGCCGATCAGGGAGCGGAAGTCGTCCCAATCGCTTCGAATGGCGGGGTGGATGAGGAAGCCGACTTCCTTGCGCCCCTCGGGGAGGAGCTTGTGCCCGTCGGGGTCTGCGCCCATGACGTTTCGAAGGTGCTTCGCGAGCTGGCGAGCGTTGTTGGCATCCGGATCGACCTTGTCCGGCCAGAATGCCTTGTGCAGCTGCGCCCCGGGCACCTGCCCGCCGTGCAGTAGCAGGTAGGCCATCATCTCCGCACCGCGGCCGGGGAGCTTCTCCGGAACATTCAGGACGTCAACGGGCCCGAGCATGCGTACGTAAGGCGCAGGCCAGTCGGGTGCGCTGACCACGAGGGGCGGCGCGACCTCTGTCTCGGCGGCTACGGTCGTCGGCTCGATGTCCGCGTCGGAGATCTCGACCGAGGCAGCGGGCTCGGCGGGCTGAGGTGTGCTCGCCTCCTCGTCTTCGACGAGCTCTGGGAGGGCTTCCTCAGCTGCCGGCATCTCGACGTCGGGCGCCTCCGTGGCTTCGGCCTCTGCTTCGTCTGCCGGAATCTCGGGTGCGGTCTCGGCGGTGGCGTCGCTGTCGTCGTCGAGGAGAGCTCGCTCGTCGATGACGTTCTCCGCTGCCAGATCGGCGACGTGCGATTCCTGAGCTGTGGTGTCGAAGAGGTTCTGGATCAGCTCGAGCTCCTCGCCAGCGAGCAGCTGGGGATGGAATGGGAGCGGTGGGAGTTGTCCCCCAGAGCGGTATTCGGCGGTGGTGCGGTCGGTGATGACGACCGTGGAACCCGCCTCGATCGATTCGCCGCTCGCGACCGTGGCGATGCCCAGCCGTGGCATATGCGCGACGAGCTCGGCGAGCTCACTCCGTTGTGCCTCAGGCGGCTCATTGCCGAGGATGACGATGTGCGGCGCCCACGACTCCAGGTCTGTGGCCTTGACCCGCGCCTGGTGGACGTCGTCGACGTCGTACGAGTTCAGCGCAGAGCGACGATCCTCCATGTCGGCCCGAAGGTTGCGGATCAGAGCCGGAACGTCGTCGACGTGCTGCACGCGGAACCGTCCGAGATCGCGGGCGAGCCCGTGAGGCATCCCGACGAGGGTCACCTGGATCTGATCAGACCAGGGGTTCACGGCGAGCTCGACGGCGATCGCGGTGAGAACACCTCGAGCGGTCTCTTCGTCACCGACGACGTTCAGCGAACCGATCTGCTCGAGATCGAGGAGGAGAACGCCGCCGGCGTCATCCGTACCGATCGTGGTGAGTGCGGGGTATGGCGACACGGTCGGCCGCATCGGCGGCTGCGCCCGCCCAGGGCGCACGACCCAAGCCGTGCGGTCGGGGTGCGCCGCCTCGAAAGGCTCCGGCAAATCTGCGGGCTCGGTCAGGTAGATGGCGATCTCATCGTCGGCCAGGCGAACGGCGAGGAGTTCGGGGAGCGCTGCGCCAGTGTCCTCGGCCCAGGCCTGCAGTCCTCGTAGCGCATTGTCGATGTCTTCGACGCCGATGGGGTTCTCGACCAGACGCAGCTCGAGTTCAAGGTCTGCCGCAGCTTGGCTGGGCATCGCGATTCGTTCACCCGCGAGACGCTTACGTCGCTGCCGTAGTCGCCTCGCCCCAAGCGCGGCGAGTAGGCCCGCGACGAGCAGCCCCACTGCTCCCCCGACCGTCGCGAGAGGAACCGAGTAATCTGCATCGGCGCCGTCATCCTGCCGGGCATCGCCGGTGGTCGACTCGTCCTGCGCGGCGGGCAGATCGGCCGAGTGCGTCTCCTGCTGGACGCCCTGATCTTCTGTCGTACCGCCAACAGCGCCACTCGATCCTCCTGCACCTCCGGATCCGGCGCCGCCGGAACCATCGACGCCGGCGCCCCCGGCCCCGGTGGATCCAGTGACAGAGTCGTCCGGAGTTGCCGGAGCCGGCGGGTCGGGTGTCGGTGCCGGTGGGGCCTCCTCCACCTGGACGTTCGGGACGGCCAGCGTCCACCCGGTGATGATCAGGTTCGGGTCGCTCAGTGCGCGCCCGTCCGCCTGAGTGACCCCGCGATTCGCTTCGAAGATCTCCGGGAAACGCTGCCCATCTCCGTAGTACTTCTCCGCCAGATCCCAGAGGGTGTCTCCGCGAACGACGTTGTGGTCGATGGTGACGTTCGTGATGACCGGCGCGGCGTCCTGCGTCGACGCGACGGCGGGCGCGGCCGGCGCCGATACCTGCACGGCCTGCTCGAGGAGGGCAGGTTCAGCCTGCGACCAGGTCGTGGCCGACGCGTGGATCGGCTCCGCGGCGACCGCGGGCGTAGCCGCACCACCCAACGCCCCGAACCCGGTAAGCATCACCGCGACCGCTGCGACGAGGGATGCGGCCAGGCGCTGTTGCCCTCGGAACGCACCGACTCTCTTCCGGGTCTGACGCCCCGAAACTCCGGCGCCGATCTCCAAGAGCAGCGGGCCCGCGAATGCCAACCACGCGAGCCAGCACAGCAGCGGCAGCACTTTCGTCGTCAGGATCACGTATCCGTAGTCGGGCGTGAGGGAGAAGATCGCCTGCCACTGCGCCGAGGTGGGCAGCGGGTTCCCCGCGATCAGGATGAGGAGGACGGGCACGCCGACGAGGATCGCGCCGATCACGATCAGGGCGCCAAGACCTCGCAACAGTTTCGTCACGTCGTCGCCTTTCGGTCAGCCAGGCTGTTCAGTCACCGTAGTTGGCGGTGTTGACAGACTGGAGCTCGCCCACGCGCACCTGGGCTGTCGAGGTGGTCATGGGCATCGCGATGTTCCCGCTCTCCCCTCCGCCGGTCCATTCGACGACCCAGGAGGTCGACGCGGACACGGTGAAGGTGCCAGAGCCGGAGGTCCGCTGGTAACGGAATCCGCAGGTCGGTGAATCGACAGCCAGCTGATCGGCCATGGCTGCAGCGTTGAAGGGCGTACCTACGCCGCAGTTGATGGTCTGGCCGTCACCCGACGACCACGTCAGCGAGCGAACACCAGCCGTCGCGGTCACGGTCACTCCCCCGTACGTCGCGGTACGAGACAGCGGCCCCCAGGTGCTCTCCGAAGTGCCATCAACCCACAGCCACGCAGGGATCCCGACCCACGTGCGCCGATACGCGGCGGTGCCGATCGGATCATCGGAGTGGACCTTGCTCTCAGGTGCCATGCCGATCGTGATCGGCTCCAGCGTGAAAGTTCGCACCAGCATTCCCGCCGCTTGGGCAGGCGTGTATCTGCTGATCCCGGGAGGCGGAGCGTCCTGCCACGCAGAAACGAGGAACGCGTTGGAGGTCTCGCCTGGAGGGACATAGGGAGCGCAGTAGTAGTACGCGCCCACGTTCGGGCTCTTACCGTTCGGCGCGGGCCGCTGCGGGTCGTCGAGGGTCCAATAACACTGTTGCGAGTTGGACCACCAGTTGGAGCCGGTCGAGCAAGGGACCTCCTGTGCCTCGTAGAGGGTCCCTCCGTTTCCGAACCGGTCGCCACCGAAAGTCCCACCGTTCCACACACATGTCGACGGTCCAGGCGTGAAGCCAACTGGACCGGTCGTTCCATCACCAGAGCCCGGGTTGCCCGGTTGCTCGATCTCGATATCACACTGCTGGTGGCCCTCTTCGTCGATCCAGCAAGAGTTCGCCGAGGCCGACAGCGGATGAATCAACAGAGCCGCGCAGACCAGAAGGGCGAGCGCGACGGCCGATGCGAAGTATCTGAGCTGTTGCCGCCCGATTAGCATGTCGGCGCACCGTCCTTGCCCGTCAGAGACACCGACTCCTGGACCAGCCAGATGTGCTCGTTCTGCTCGTAGACCATGGTCCACTGGCGCGGGAAAGAACCCTTCTGGATCGCAGGAGGGGTCTGGCCTGCTGGGACCTCGATGTCCCAGCCCGAGTTATCTCCGCAGCCGTAGATGATTGCAGCTCCAAACTCGAACTTTTCCCCCGTCGCTGCGTTGGTCGTCTGCGAGGCATAGGACATGGCGTCGTTAGTCGTCCAGGTGGTGGGGCTTCCGGTCTTGTGCCAGCCGTTCTCGAGGTTGTGGGCCACCGTGTCACTGATGACCTTCTGCTCCGCACCACCCTGAACGAGGAATCCTCTTAGGTACTCCACGCCCAAGTCGGGATTCTCGTCCACAGCGAACGAGGCAACTAGGTAGTTCTCAATTGCCTTCGTCGCCGAGGTGATGGCTTCTTGCTGAGTCGTCGGTGCTGGGACCGGATCCTGAACAGGAGCCGCACCTGCAGTTGCGGTCGGGCTCGGGGACTCCGAGGTGGTCGGTGAGGCTGTGGCGCTACCTGTGGGGTCGGTCGGCGTGGTCGGGGTGCAGGCAGCCATCGCGATGGCGGCCGCGACCAGGAGGGTGATCGTGGCGGTCGTCTTGGTGGTCTTCATGCGTGGTTCCTAGTCGTCGATGAGTGCGGCGGATCCGGTGGCCTGGACCGGGAGGGGTCCGATCATCCAGAGGATACGTGGGGTGTATGCCATGTCGACGGTGACGAAGACCTCGTTGCCGTTGACGGTGACGGTGCCGGTGGCGCCGGCTGCGGTGATGTAGTTCTCTGCGGCCGAAACGGCTGCGGGGATGGAAAGGTCGAAGGCGTCGCCATTGACGGAGGTGCCGGTCGCTGCGTTGGTTCCTGCTCGGGCTGCTGATTGGGCGACGGTGAGTGCTTGTTGGAAGGTCTGAGTCTTGCCTTGCCCGTCGACGACGATTCCGGCGATGAAGATGAGCGCGACGAAGAAGCCGAGCCACATGGGGACGAACTTCATTGGATCACCTCTCTCGGTAGGGGTCGACGGGGCTGCTGGCAGTCTTGGTGATCGTGACCGAGCCGGGTACTCCTGGGAAGGAGATGTCGGAGGTCGCGATCGTGCAGGTCACGGTGGCGGTGACGGTGCCTGTTTGGCCGATGCCGGTGGTGAGGCCGTTGCCGCCAATCTCGACGTCGAGGTTGATGCAGGTGACGTTGCCGCCAAGGGCTGAGGTGGCAGCGGCTTGCGCGTGAGGTACGGCTTCTTCCACGGTCCGGGAGATGGATGCGTCTCGGGCGGCGGCGTAGGCGGCGGCTTGAACGGTGTTGGCTGCGGCGCCGCCGCGGCCAACCCAGACGATCAGTCCGATGAGTGTCACTGCAGCTAGGGCGAGGATGGTCCAGCCAGGGAGGTCGTCGAGATCTCCGGACTCATCGTGGATCATGCGGCGGATCGTCTTCATGGTGCCGGCACCCATCGTTCGATCGGCCCGGTGAGGGTGCGCTCGATGGCCGGGAGGGTGAGCCCTGGTATGAGGGAGACGGGCTGGCCGGTGACGGTGACGGTCACTGTGTCTACGGTGCGGTTGATGGTGACGTTCGTCCCGGTGAGGAAGCCGGTTCCGTCGAGCAGTTGGTTAGCGCTGGCGATGCCGGCGGCGGAGTCGGATTCGTAGGCGCGAGCGACGGTGTAGGCCGCTTGTGTGGCGACGTTGGCCGCGTCGTTGCCGAGATACCAGGTGCCCAGCTGGAGGCCCAGCAGCACCAGCAGGACGCTGAAGAAGGCGAGGACGGGCGTGGAGGCCATCCCGTCTTCTTTGGCCAGCGTCCTGCTGGTGCGTCGGAGCCAGTTGCGCATCGTGCGATCAGAACCCGTTGAGGCGGTCCTGGATGTAGCCCTGACCCCAGGTGAACAGCATGGTCGCGATCGCGATCGCCGCTGCGCCGCCGACGGTGATCCAGATCGCTTTCCAGGCTGCGTCGTCGAGTCCCGATTCGGGCTCGTCGGTGAGGCGGTCGATGCCGTCACGGACCCGGGCCTGGGTGACGATGACCGCCTTTGTGACCTTGTCGCTGATGGTGCTCATTGGTGTTCCTTTCGGTGTGGGTGGTGCTCAGAGGGTGGTCAGTTGGAGGACGGAGGGAACGATCATGAGGGCCATGATCGGGATGAGGGTGCAGAAGACGGGGATGTCCATCTTGCTGGTGACCCTCTCGGCAGCATCTTTGTCGCTGGCTGCGACTTGCGCACGGAGCATGTCGCAGGCGGGGAGCAGCTGCTCTCGGAGGCCGACGCGTGCTTCGGAGAGACGCATCGTTCTGGCCATGTCGATCAGGGCGGGTACTCCGACGCTGACTCCGAGCCGCTCGAGGGCATCCCATTTGCTGGTGCGAGTGAGCTCGGCGGCTTGGTACTCGCGGCGGATGCGGCGGAAGACCCAGGAGTCGGAGACGGATGCTGCGGACATCAGCGCAGCGTCGGCGGTGGTGTTGCCGAGGAGAGCGACGGCGACCAGCTGCAAGTAGACGGTCACGAACCGGGTGAACTCGCGGCGGGCTTCTTTTGCTTTGGTGCGCACGCTCGAGTCGGGGATGATCCAGAACACGAACGCGAGGATGGGGCAGAACAGCAGCGGCAGCGGAAAGCTGAGGCCGGCGATTTGAAGGAGGGCTGCGAAGCCGAGCGGGATGCAGAACCCGATCGCCCCCATCTTCAGCTTGTCGGCGTAGAACTGCGCGACGGGGATCTCGAGGAGGTCGAGCTCTGCGGTCGGCGCGGTGAAGAAGGGGATGCCGGGGGCGCGCCGTGAAACCCAGGCGCCGGCCTTGTCCCAGCCGGCGAGAGCTTTGGCGGGTGTCGCGTTGGGGATGGACACTTCCCCGAGTCGGGTGAGCGCGTCCCCGGCGCGGATGGTGCGGGGGGCGTAGTTCAGGAGAAGCAGTGCCAGGCCGGCTCCGGCGATCAGGCCGGGGATGGTGGCGAGGAGTAGCGGGTTCATCGTTCGACCTCCGCGGCGGTGGAGCTGAGAACGATCCGCGGCTCGGGGCGGACTCTGGTCTGCGACTTCGCCCAGACGAGGATGAGGACGAAGATGCCGATGATCACCAGGAGCGCGATCTGCCCGACCGGGGTGCGGTAGAAGGCGATGGTGGGGGTCTGGGAGAACACGACCAGGCCGGCGAGGACGATACCGACGATGCCGGTCATGATCTGCATGGTCCGTCGCGGCTTCTCACGCTCGTTGAAGATCTCCATGCGCTGCTTGGCTTGGACGGCGAGCGTGTCGGCGACGCCGGAGAGCGCGCGGGCGAGGCCGCCGCTGTTGAACTGGGCGGCTTGGATCAGGTAGATCGTGACCTCGTCGACGTAGGCGCTGTCGAGCTCGTCAGCGAAGGCTTTGAAGGCTTCGGCTGCCGACCATGAGGTGGACATGCGGGCGTGCAGACGGTCGACGGCGGAGCGGAGCAGCGGCGGGGTTGCGCCTCGGGTGATGCCGATGACCTCGCGGAGGGTGTACTTGCCGGTTTCGGCGGTGGAGGCCAGCGAACGGGCCCAGGCTTCCAGCGCCAGGATGAGCTGCTGTTCGCGGGTGTCCTGCTTGCCGAGGAGCAGCGGGAGACCGACGATCGCGGCGGGGATGACGACCAGGAGTAGCGGGATCCCGGTGAACAGGGCAGCCACGAGGCCGACGGCGGCGCCGATGAGCAGCCGCGTCCGGGTTGGACGGCTGACGCGACGCCACCGCTGGGCGAGGGTGGCCTGCGTCTTGGCGCGCTTGGGTGCTTTCTCCGGTGCGGGGCGGAAGTAGGCGACGACCATCACGATGCCGGCGAGCAGGATGGCTCCGGCGATTGCTGCGGGAAGGATCATCAGAACTCCCAGGGGATTCCGTTGACGCGGCTGGCGCGGGCGAGCATGGGCAGCAGCTTGAGGTTGCTGGGCTTCTCGGGTTCGACGTAGGTGTCGTGGTCCCAGTCCCACTGGAAAAGCTTCGACGCCATGGGTTCGCCTCGGTCGTTGGGTACGACCTCGGCGACTTCGGACACGATGCGGGTGCGGGTGCCGTCGGGGTTCTCGATGAAGTCGAGGTAGATGATGATGTCGATGCTGCGCAGGATCTGGCGGAGCGGGACGGTGTCGGTCGCGAGTCCGTACTCGCTCATGAGCATGTCGGCGAAGCGGTGGATGGCGTCGTCGGCGCTGCGGGCGTGGATGGTGGACACGGATCCGCGTCCGGCCTGCATGGCCTTCATCGCCCACCCGGATTCGGGACCGCGCATCTCGCCGAACAGGATGCGCTGGGCGGAGGAGCGCAGGGATTCGTAGAACGCGTCGGCGAGGCTGTAGGAGGCGGTCACGTCGCTGCCGGCGAACATTGCGGGGCTGTACTGGAGGTCCTGCACCTGCGAGTGGCGGGGCCCCTTGTTCAGGTAGAGCTCGCGTTCGGTTTCGATGGTGACGATCTTCTCTTCCCAGGGGACGGTCGCCATCCATGCGCGGAGGAAGGTGGTCTTTCCGGTTCCGGGGTATCCGGCGATGAGCGCGGAGCAGTTGGCTCGGGCGGCGAGTGTGAGGAAGGTTCTCATCTTCGCGGTGAGCGTGTTCTTGCCGACCAGGTCGTCGAGATCCACGTCGACGAGGTTGTGCTTGCGGATGGTGAGGTTGGGGACACTGGTGTTGGGGACGCCGGTGGCGGAGAGCCGGGCTCCTCCGATGTCTAGGTCGAGGTGCCCGCCGGGACGGGAGAAGTTGCGTCCACGCCAGGATGCGATGTCGGACACCATCTGCTCGAGGTCGGCGCCGTGTTCTGCCAGGGCGGGGCGCTGTTCGCGGCGGCCCGTGGTCTTGGTAACCATGACGTTGTCGTGGCCGACGACGCTGACGTCCTCCACGTCGGGTTCGCGCAGGTACTGCTGCAGCCGCCCGTATCGGAAGACGTTGTCGAAGACGGCCTGGACGTGTTGGGCGCGTTTGCGGGGGCTCCACTCGTTGTCGCTCCCGAGGTTGACCACCCGCCATTCCGCGTGGCGATCGACCATCCGGGTCATCTCTCCCAGCGACTGCTCTTCGAACGGGGTGTCCGGACCGGCGGGGGCGGTCGCGACGTCGAACTCGGCGCGGGTGCGGCCGGCTCCGTCTTCGTTCAGCGTGAGTTGCTTGGTGAGGGTGTCGACAACGGTCCAGTCGACGTCCTCGAGGAAGGGCTCCACGACGGTGGCCGGCGCGACGCTCGCCGCGCGCCGGGTCGTCGGCGCAGGCGGTGTGGGCATCTGGTAGTTGTCGGGAAGCACTTCGGCGGTGGGTTCAGGTGGCAGAGGGCGTTCATCTTCGGTGACGCGGTGCAAGTGGGTGCGGCCGGTGGCCGCGGCGAACAGGTGCGGGTTCTCTGCCGCAGCGTTGCCGCGCGGGTTGGTCTGCGGTGAGGGTGCGGTCAGCATGTCGCCCAGGAAGGGGCGGGTGCTGATCTGCACCTCGGGGACGGATTCGTCGCTCATGTCAGCTGGCGCTCCGATCGAGGTCGCTGTATCCGATGATGGTGCCCAGCCCTGCGATGACGCTGCGGATCTTCTGCCTGTACGCGTTGCGGTTGGGCTTGGGGTCCGGGCGCCCCACCGAGAAGGTCGCGGCCCCTTGAGTGTCGAACGGGAGTGTCGCGAGGACGGGAAGAGTGTTGGAGGCGAAGTCGGATGCCGGGATCTGCTCGGCTGGCGCTTCGTTGAGGAGGAGGAGGAACTTCTCTGCGTTCCCGACGCTCACGCCGACGCGTTGGGTCAGGTCTGTTCCTTCGAGGCGGCGGTATAGACGGTTCAGGTCGACCATCGTGGAGTTCGCGCAGATCAGGACGCGGTCTGAGGTATCGATCAGGGGAAGGCGAACGTCGTCTCGTCCGAGGCGGCCGAGGTCGATGATGACGTCGATGCCGGCTTCGGAGAGGGAGCGGAGCAGTTCGGGGAGCCGGACCCAGAGTCCGCTGACCCCGTCGGCGATCCCGAGGTGGAAGAACCCGGGGACGATCCAGAGCTTGTGGCCGGCGGGGATGGTGGGGATGGGGGCAGCCTTGATCGGGGGCAGTTCGTGCACGGCGATCGCGAGGAACCGTTCGGGGTCGAGGAGGTCCTCAGGGGTGAGGACGCCGCGGCTGTAGGCGAGTTGCAGCTTGTCGATGCCGCCGAGCTCAGGGAGCAGGTTGGATCGGAAGAATCCGGGCATGGCGCTGGTGACGGCGTTCGTGTCGGCTTCGATGACAACGACGGGGCGTGGCCAGTGGACACCGAGGGCGAGGGCGGCGGTGCTGACCCCTGGGGATCCGCTGACGCTTGTGAGCGTGATGACGGCCACGGGTCAGTCTCCGGGTGCGAGGTAGATGGCGACGGCACCGGCGGCTGCCTGGCTGGCGACGTTGGCGGCGGACCGGGCCTCGACATAGACGTCGACGATGACGGTGCCGGTGGTGCTGGTGGAGGCCCGCACCTGTGACACGGTGCCTTGGACGGTGGTGGAGGGGTCGACAGTGGTGATTCCGCCGGTGGCTGCTTGTGTGGCCACCGGAACGATGACCACCTCGTCTCCGGCGACGAGAGTCTGCGCGGGCAGTTGGCTGCTCTTGAGCTCGAGGCCGACGAGCGCCTGGCCGGAGGGGACGGGGAGGCTGGTGGTGAGGTCGCTGTCGGTGATCATGCCGCCGGCGGCGATGTCGTTGGCGGCGATCTTGCCGAGAACCTCGTCCGCGCGAGCGACGGGGATGGCGGCGGTGGTCTGCCCGGCGGCGAGGGCGATCGTCGTCAGGTCGTCGCGCTCGATGGTGTCTCCCCGCTCGATGGTGTGCGCGGAGACGAAGACCTGCTGTGTGTTGCTGGCGGTCGTATAGAGGAATGCGCCGCCGATCGCGCCGATCAGGATGAGCACGATCGCTGCGGCGAGCCAGATACCCGACCGGCGGGTGCGCACGGGGGTGATCGCGGCCTGGCTGCTGGCGTCTTGTCCGCGGGCGCGGGTCTTGTCCGATTTGGGCTCGGCCGGGGCGGTGCTGGTTGCTGTGCTCACCGTCGTCCTTTCGCAGGTGTCTACCTACAAGGGGTGGGAGCTTTCCAGCTGAGTCGACAGATTCATCGGCCCGATTGCTCGAGCCTCCCGCCCCTGAGTCTGTGGGGGACACAATAACAGCTTGCGATGATCATCGAAGGCTTAGAGGTGGGTGATGTGATTAACAATCTGGTTGATCAGATCAGCCTGTCCCCCATTCGGGGGACAGGCTGATCATGTCGGGGAAGAGGTGCGGTCACTCTCCGGTGAGCGTCAGCGACACGCCTCTGAGCAGCTGCTGCAGGACGTCGTGGTCGACCCTCCAGAGGATCCGGTTGTACCCGGACGCGGTCCCCGCGCGGGAGGGATCGGTCTCGGCGATCAGGACGCCGGCTTCCACAAGAGGCTGGATGTGATGAGTCAAAGTGCTGCGGGCGATGCCGAGCTGCTCCATGAGCTGCCCGGCGGTGACGTGGCCATGTTGGTACGTGATCCGGATGATGCCGGCGCGGGATGGTGATAGTCCAATCGTCTTGACCAGGTCGTCGACGAGCTCGGGGGCATGCTCGGGCATGCACGCCATTGTGCCAGGCCTGATCGCCGCCCCCCAGGAGGTGGGTGTCACCAGTACATGGATGAGTCGGCGAACTCTGCGGGGGTCGGGTCTGGCAGGTCGGGGTATCGGATCTCGCAGCTGAGGTCTTCGATCAGCGCCTCGTACTCGTCAGCGAACTGCTCAGGTGTCACGCAGAGTGGGTGCTGGGCGGCGAAGTCGTGCGCTCGATCCCATGCGTGGCGACGGTACTCCGAACTCATCTCACAGTCCGTCCCGGACGGCGCCTGCGATGCGGGCGCGGATACGGTCGGCGCGCTTGCGGAGGCAAGCGATGCTGAGGCCGAGGTCTTCGGCGATCGCGGCGTGCTTCTCATCGCTGAGGGCCGTGCGTGACAGCAGGGCGACTTCCTCGGTGGTGACGAGGTTGTTGTCCAGCGCCCAGGTGAACAGCTCGGCGAGGCGCTCTTCGGGGGTCGGCTCCGGCGTCACCCAGGCTCCTGCCTCTGCCTCGAGTACGTCGGTTGCGACGGGTGTGGTGCGGTCGGCGATGATTCGATCGTTGGCGCTCTTCTCGGGGGCGAGGATGCCGAGCATGTTCATGGTGAGGTTCGCCATGACGCGGCCGCGCAGGTGGAGCTTGTAGCGCTGGATGGATTCCCACGCGGCGCCGATCGCGTACCCGACGCGATCGTGACGGTCGAAGTCGTCGAGGGAGCGCACCCGGTGTGCCATGCGCTGCGCGGCGGGGATCAACGCCTGGAGGAGGACCCGCTCGGCTGTGCGGTCACCACCGTGCGCGAGGGTGACGAGTTCGTAGAGGACTGCGTCCTGAGCGGTGTTCTTGCTGGCGCGGATCCTCTTGAGGATGGCTGCCGAGGTGGCAGTTCCGAGGGAACCGAACTGGTGCTCCTTCTCAGCGATCAGCGTGGTCCATTCAGTGTTCAAGCGGGTCATCAGCGGCGCCGGCCGCGTGCTGGTGAGCGACATGGGGACTCCCGGGTTGAGGGTTGTGTTCCCACCCGACGGTCCTCACGCGATGTGTACCCGAGCGTGTATCGGAGTTGGTGCCGACGGGATCTTCCGCAACTCGGTGAGCACGTATTTCCCCGGAATTGCGCGGCGCGAGGGCGTGTATCGGGGAGCCGTGAAAGAAATCTGGCGAGTTTGTCCACTTCGCCTCTCTGCGCCCACCCCTTGTAGGTGAGGGGGCTGAACCGCCTCTCGCAGACCACAGGAACGAGGAGAGCGAGATGAGCTCACGTGAGGGCCAGGACGACGCGGTCATCGGCGCCGATCTGTTGGCGCAGCTCCAGGACAACGCGACCGTGCTGGGCGTGTTCGACGAGGGGCAGGACATCGCCCTGGACCTGCATGAGGAGCTGTTCTCCCCCACCACCCGTCAGCGGGCACTGGCGTTTTTGAACTCCGACCGCTACCAGGACGCGGCATCCAAGTTCCTCCGCCTCAATGGCGGCGTCGCCGAGGAGGCATCATGAAGTTCCGCAAGACTGCGGCGGCGTCCGCCGGCCCGGACGCCGCCGCGCCGGTCGCGCAGCCGGCTGCACAGGGAAGCAGCTGGTCGCACGGGCGCTCGCTGTCACAGAAGGCCGTGACGGGGCTGCTCTACTTGGGGCTCGCGTGTGGGGTGCTGGCGCTGGGGATGCAGCTGCTGCTGCCTCCTTCCAAGCCTGCGGCGGCCGTGGTCGCCGCTCAGACCGGGCTGACGGTGCAGCAACAGGAGGCGGGCGCGTACGCGACGTCATTCGTCGGTGCGTGGCTGGGGGCTACCCGACAGCAGCCGGGTGCCCTGTTGGACTACATCGACGACTCGGCGACATCGTTGCTCAGCGAGCAGGCGTGGGCGTACCGAGATCTCAGTGTCGTGTCGATTGACCCGATCGAGGACGCGGGGACCGTCTCCGTCGTGGTCGCCGCGAACGTCGAAGAGTACGACATGACCTCCGACCAGGGCACGACGTTCTGGCCGCGCAGGTACTTCTCGGTCGCGGTTCGAGTCAGCGATGCCGGCATGACGGTCCTTGCTCTGCCCACTCCGGTGGCGGCGCCTGCTCATGACGCATCGACCGTGCAGCTGTCGTACACGAAGACGGTGTCGCCGAACACCTCTGCACGCACGACAGTGGAGTCGTTCCTGGGCGCGTATCTCGCCGGTTCCGGTGACATCACCCGGGTGATCTCGCCGGGCTCCACCATCACCGCGATCGACCCGGCGCCGTATCAGGAGCTCAAGGTCACCGACGTGCGCAGCGATCGCACTCCATCGGACAGTCCCGCCAACGGTGACGTGGTGCACGTCTTCGCCACCGCGGACGTGTCCAGCGCGACCGGTCAGCGGCTGACCACGACCTACGCCCTCACCCTCACCGCGAGGGATGGGCGCTGGGAGACGACCTCGGTCGATCTCGCACCACAGGAGCGCTCGAAGGGAGCGACCTCCAAACCCGCCACACCCACCCCGACCCCCTCGCACTGAGCGGGCACCCCGAAAGGAACAGCACTAATGGAATCTCTCTCCGACTGGCTCATCGGCCTCTTCGGCACGTGGACGACGGTCGCGCAGGCCGCGGTCATCTTCCTCGCCATCATCGTCGTGATCGGTGTCGCCATCATGACCAACCTCAAGTGGGGCAAGATCATCGTCACCGGCCTGGCGGCCGCGGTGGTCGTGATGCTCGTCAACGGCGGCATCCAGCTCTTCTCCGACCGGCTCAACACCGAGGTCAACTCGGCCCCGGCATCGCCCGCGGTGCAGCTCACCGCTGACGCTGCCGGCGTCTGGGGGATTCCGGAGCTGACCGCCCCGGCGGTGTGACCGTGCCGCAGGAGGAGATCGCCCGCTTCTACACGCGGTCCCGCCGATTCCCCAAGATGATCGGCCGGATGAACGACGGCAGCCGCATTCCCGGCGGCCCGTACACCCTCACCCAGGTCGGGGTGGGCGGGGCGGTGCTGCTGGTGATGCTGGTCACCCGCGGGCTGCTGTGGAGCACTGGCGAGATCCTTCTTGACCTCCTCGTGACCGCAGGGGTCGCTTTCGCCGCCACCTGGCTGGTGGGGCGAATACCGATGACGCGACGCAATCTGCTGTTCGCGTTCCTCGATGGAGCGGCGGCGATGTTCAAGCCGTTCGGGGGGAAGTACCAGGGGCAGACCATCCGGCTCGCGCAACCGCACGCCGCAGGTGGCGCCACCCAGGTGCTCTCCCCCCGGCCGGCGCGGCGACCTGTTCCCTCCCCGCTCGCCGCAGAACCGGCGAGGAAGGCGACCCCGGCGCCCGCCCCGCAGCCCCGCCGTCAACGCCGCGACATGGCGCCCACTGCCGCAGCGGCGGCCGCGTCGCACCGCCCCGAGACCGGGGTGGAGCGGCTGCTCGCTCAGATCCACTCGACCAGCAACTAGGAGACTGTGATGCAGATCCCCGCCGCCGCATTCGCCGGCAACCTCACCTGGACTCGCACCGGGACGATCTGGGCGACTTGGCGACTCCAAGGGCTCCCGCATGGCCTCGGCACCGATGAGATGCTGCAGCTGGTTCTCTCGCAGCATCAGGCCCTGTTCCAGTCGCTGCGTGGCGAGGCTCTCCTTCTGGGGTACTGCGCCGCCACGGATCCCGTGGACATCGTTGACAAGATGCTCGCCGGCGTCGACATCCGCGATGCTCCCGCATGGGCTGAGGAGTGCGCCCTGACACTGGACTCCCTCGAGGAGATCTCCCTCGGAGAGCGCGTCTACTGGCTGTCGATCCCTCTCGCGGCAGGCAACTGGCGCACCCGCTCCCGCGCGGCATGGCGCGCCGGGTTCGACCAGTTCCGCGAGCAGTTGGCGTTGCCCCGCAGCGTCCCCACCAAAGCTGAGGTCACTGCGGCGATGGCCGCTGCGACACAGCTCGAGCACCGCATCCCTGCCGGCTTCCACGCCCGCCCGGCCACCGTCGCCGAGCAGGTTTGGATCGCGCTGCGCTCGCAGCACCGCGGCCTGGTCGCCGACGGCGCCGCACCCGATGAAGCAGCAGGGATCGACGAGGTCCCGGCCACCCAGCTGCCAACTGCGATGCCGCGGCCATGGCTGGACGAGGGAGGCCAATCCGACCTCTCCCCCAGCGAGCTCAAGAGGTTCCTCCCGTTCAACCGGCGCTACCTCAAGGTGCAGAGCCCCTACTCGGAGGAGCCCAGCTACCAGGTGATGCAGGCTGTCGTCGCCGGCCCCAAGGGTGGCTGGTTGATGCCCGGCGTGGAGTGGATCAGCCGAGTCGAACAGTACGAGGTCGACGTCGATTGGGCGATTCGTCTGACGGTGACCCCGGCTGAGGCGGTCAAGCGCCGCAACAAGCGCGCCGAAGAGCAGCTCATCGACCAGGTGCAGCAGCAGTCAGGCACCAATGCGATCACCGGCAGCGGCTCGGATCTCGTCGAGATCGGGGAGACGCTGGCCGCCTACCACGCCTCTTTGAACGCCTCCGACAAGGAGGTCGAGGTCGAGGCCACGGTCATCTTCGCCGTCGGCGGGGAGACGGCAGACATCGCCCAGGCACGGGCGCGTTACGTTGCGGCGGACTACAAGGCCAGCGACTTCCTCCTGGAGGCGCCGCTCGGCGGTCAGGAGGAGCTGTGGTGGGCAATGCAGCCGGGGACCCCCACCTCGAGGATCGTGCGGGATCTTGCACAGATCACCACCGGCAGAGAGTTCGCCTCCGGTCTTCCCATCGTGAGCTGCTTCCTCGGTGACGACCGTGGCATCCGCCTCGGGGACAACATCACCACCGGCCGCCACACGCCGATCCTGATCGATCTGCACGGCAACATCCGCGCCGACTCGTCGGGATCCTTCGGCGTCGTTTCGGAGCTCGGCGGCGGAAAGAGCGTCCTGCTGAAGACGATCGCCGGCGACGTTCTGGACCGCGGCGGCCGCATTGTCGCCATCGACCGCACGAACGCGCGCGAGTATGCGACTTTCGCCCAGTCCCTGACGGGCGCGCAGGCGCGAGTCGTCGACATCCTCGAACCAGAGTGGTCCTTGGACCCGATTCGTGTCCTCGGCCCGGATAAGGGCGCGCGCATGGTGCAGTCCCTGTTCGCGCTGATGCTGAACGTCGATCCCGTCGAACCTCGCGGAGTCGAGCTGTCCCGGCTGTTGGAGGCCGAGTACATGGCCAAGAACGGGATCACCAGCCTTGGCTCGCTGATGACTCACCTCGCCGAGCTCACCGACAACACGATCGCCACCGAGCTGCTCCACCTGATCCGCGTCGTAGCGACCAAAGACTTCGGCAAGGTCCTGTTCGACGAGACCATCCCTGCGCTGGATCTGAGTGCAGACGCCATCGTCTTCACCACCCGCGGGCTGCCCTTGCCGGATCGCGCGGAGGTGGAGAAGGAGCACCTGTTCAAGCAGCTGCCGCTGGAGAAGAAGTTCGGGCGCGCGATGTACGCGGTGCTCACCCAGCTGACCCGTGAGGCGTGCTTCATGGACATCTACCGTCTCGCCCTGGCGGTGTTCGACGAGGCCCATCACATCACCGCGAGCCGTGACGGTGAGGCCGAGCTGCAGACGTTCTTCCGCGACGGCCGCAAGCACGGCGCGGCCGCCGCCGTGGGCTCTCATGATCCTGCCGACTTCGGCGACGAGGTGACCCGCGGCCTGATCAAGATCAGGTTCGTGATGCGCCAAACCGACGAGAAGCTCGCACGACGCGCCCTGGAATGGCTCGGCCTCCCGGTAACTGTCGACACCGTCCGCGAGGTGACCCAGAACCTCAGCCCGATGGGGGCGGACCGTCAGGTCGCACCGGAACGTCGCGGCGAAGGAATCATGCGTGACATCCGCGGCCGCTACGGCAAGTTCCGCAAGACCCTTCCGGCCAGACCAGAGCGGCGCCAGGCGGTCATGTCCACGCCCTCGACCCCAGTGGAGTCCCGGTGATCTCCTTCTACGCCTCCTCGTTCCACACGCTCTCGTCGTGGGCTCTCCGAGCGCGCGTGTGGGCGCATCTACACCCGTGGAAAGCCCGGATCCTCCTCACGGTGCTGCTGCTGGTCTACTTCAACGTCGTCGCAGCTCAGGCAGCGCACGCCTCCTGGCTTCTCCCGGAGGGCACGGAGTTCACCGACAGCCACGGCGTGCCCATCGAACGGTTCGCGACGATCAACGTCAACGCCGGCGATATCTGGTCGCCGGGGAAGGTGATAGCCAACTTCATCGTGCAGCTGGTCTGGATGATCCAGTACTACATCACCACGGCGATCATCTGGCTGTTCAGCTTCATGCTGTCCTTCGAGTGGGTCTCCTGGCTGGCGACGCCATTCAACGCGCTCGCCACTTGGATGCAGGGCGAGCTGTCCGGCATTGGTTGGATCCCGTTCGCGCTGACCATCGCGGCACTCGTGGGAGGCGCAGCGATCCTGTTCGGTAAGACATCCGCGGGCATCTGGGAGATCGTCATCGCGCTGGTGATGTCCGTGCTCGCGGTGGGCATCCTCGCCAACCCGGTCGCAACGCTGACGGCCACCGGAGGGATGCTCGACAAGGCGCAGGAGTGGGGTGGATCGCTGGCCGGCGCGATCGTCGTCGACGACACGCAGACCTCCACCGACGTCGACACGATGTCGGCAGCTGTGACCTCACAGCTCGTGGACGTGTTCATCCGCATCCCTCACCAGGTGATCTCCTACGGCATGGTGCTCCCCGACAACTGCCAGGAGCCCTACACGCAGGCCATGAGCGCATCCGATCCGATCACCGGAATCTTCTCCGGCGCGTACGCCAACTTCGATAGCTGCCTGCCCGACTTCGCGAAGTCCGTATCGGACAACCCTGGCGGGCTGAACATCATGTTCGCGTTCGTCAATGCCGGCGGCGTGGCCACGCTGCTGCTGTTCGCTCTGGCAATCACCGCCCTGCTGATGGTGTCGGTGTTCTTCTTCCTGGTCGCCGCGGTGAAGTCGATGTTCCTCGTCTACCTCGCGATCCTCCCGGTCAACCGCGAGCCGCTGTGGCGATCAATCAGCGACTCGATCATGGGGCTCATCAGCCTGATCGTGATGACCTGCTTGCTCTCGCTCTACCTCAAGCTGACTACCTGGATCATGACGGCAAGTGGCGGGATCCCGCACAACTTCCGCATGTTCCTGCTGTCGATCCTGCTGATCATCATGGTGGTGCTGATCTGGCGGGCACGACGCGCGACGCTCAAGGCCGGCCGGATGGCCGCCGGACCGCTGAGCCGCCTTGGTCTGGGAATGAAGAGCGGACCCAAGGACGCCAACGCCCTCTTGAAGATGGGCGCGGTCACCAGCATGGCCAAGAACGCATACGACTTGTTCCACAAGGACGGGAAGAAGCTGCCCGCGGAAAAGCCGGCTGCCGCCCTCCCCGAACCCGACCCGATGGTGCTGCGACAGGTCCCCGACCCGCAGCGCACAGCACCGTCACGCCCCGCACTCACCAGTGGCAGCGGCGCCTCGACCGGGTCGGGATCAGTCCCTACCGGTAGCCCGGGCGGACGTCCTCACGGGGGCTCTGCCGCCAAGAAGGCGATCTCGGCGGGACGAGTCACCGTCAACGTCGCCAAGGGTGCCGCCAGCGGCGGTGTCGCCGGCGCCGCCACGGCAGCAGGGGTAGAGGTGGCCAAGGGTGTTGCCGGGAAGGCAGCACGAGCTGGAGCCGACCGCGCTACGAAGGGTGGCGCAGATCTCGGCGAGCTGAAGGTGGTGAAGGTCCAGGAGTCGCCGAGTCGGATCGAGGTCGATAACAACGGCGTCGCAACCGCCCGTCGACGCCCCGCAGCTCCGGTGCACGACGTATCGTTGTTGCCTCCGCGGCCTGCTGCGGTGTCCCCGCGTGCGGAAGCACGGCGTCGTGAGCTCGAGGCATTCCGGCCGAAGGAGCTCGCATCACGATGAAGAAGCTCGCTCTCATCGCCGCCACGCTCGTCGTAGCCCTCGTTCTGGGGCTCGGCGGGTTCGTCGTCGTCGCGATGGGCGCGCTGTCCTCCTCAGCCGCGGCCGCCGGCAGCGGGGCGAGCGGGTGCGTTCCCGCGGAGATCGCCTCCACCCGGCCGACTATCTCCGCGACGAACTCCCCCGCACCCGCGCCAGCGAGGACGGGCACGGCGGCCTCGGCATCATCCTCTACGACCGCCCCGGACTCCCTGGAGATCCCTCGCGGTAGCGGCACCGTGACGCTGAGCAGCAAGCAGTTGGCGATCGCCACGGCGATCATCACCGTCGGCCGTCAACTGGGGATCTCCGACAAGGGCGTGAAGGTCGCGTTGATGACGGCTCTGCAGGAGTCGGTGCTGCGGATGTACGCCAACAGCAGCGTCCCCGAGTCGCTCACCTACGACCACGACGCTGTGGGCAGCGACCATGACAGCCTCAATCCCTTCCAGCAGCGCGCCGGATGGGGATCCGTCGAGGAACGGATGAACCTCGACTACTCGATCCGCGCGTTCTTCGGCGGCGCCGACGGCCCGAACGGTGGCTCACCGCGCGGCCTGCTCGACATCGACGGGTGGGAGCGCATGGCACCGGGGGTTGCCGCGCAAACCGTCCAGGTCAGCGCCTACCCCGACGCGTACGACAAGTGGGAAGCCGGGGCGGAGCAGCTGATCAGCGCCCTCGGCGGCGGGATCGCCTCCGGATGCGGCACGGGGACGATCAGCGGCGAAATGGCCCTCCCCCTCGACCAGCCGTACCAGATGACCAGCGGGTACGGGCCCCGCGACATCGACGTCGAGGGGGCCTCGACCTGGCATGCCGCGATCGACCTGCAGAACTGGCCGGGCAACTGTGGCGCACCCGTCTACGCCATCCTTCCCGGCACGGTCACGCTCAGCAGCGCCCTGTGGCTCTCGATCAAGCACGCCGATGGGTTCGTCGTGTCCTACCTCCACATGTACAAGTCGGATCGGCTCGTCGACGTCGGCGACCAGGTGGTAGCGGGACAGCAGATCGGAAAGGTCGGGAACGTCCCTCCCAGCGGAGGGTGTCACCTCGACCTGCGCATCAACGTCGCCGACAACACCAACCCGCAGGTCGCGCAGCTCACCCTCTCCCAGAACGAGACACGGATGGCTCCGGCGACCCGACCCGAGCATCAGAACTTCGTCGACCCCGAGCAGTTCATGCGCCTGTGGGGAATCGAAGTGTGCCCGGACGACTGGTGCAAACGGCTATGAGCGCCAACAGGTTTGTCGACTCCTCGACCCAGACCAGACCCCTTATGGAGTGAACGCGCATACGCGCAGCAGGGAGCACCACATGAACACCGACGATGACCGCACGATGCTGATCCTCACCCTCCCCATCCTGTTGTTCCTGCTGGGTCCGGGGATCCTCGCTTCCTTTCTCCCCGACGTGCGCGGTGCGCTCCTGCAGGCTCACCTGCTCGTCGACGAGAACGTGCTGATCCCGATCGCCGACGGCATCGGTCTGGATCTCGCCCGAGTCGTGATCCTGGCCGGGCTCCTGGTGGGGCTGCTCACCCTCGGCGCGTGGGCTATCAAGAGACACCACGCCGCCCGCGAAGAGAAGTCCGGGGGCCGCTGATGTCCTCCCGGACCGCGATCACCTCACTCCCCCGCACCAACCCGCCCATCCTGGCAGTCGGGTCGCTGCTGGCCGCCGGGCTCGTGCTCGTCGGTGTTGGCGTGATCCTCGAGGTGCCCACAGGCCTTCTCGTGCTCGCAGGCACAGCCGCAGTACTGATCGCCGCGGCCGTCATCACCACGCATGTGAGGTCCACTCGGCGACAGGAGGCGGTCGATCTGTGCCTGCTGCGGATCTACGGCGCTCTGGGGTGGCCTGCGCCCGCCAGAGAGCACCTAGTGGCCTCTCGATGGCGGGGAGGATGGTTCGGGCGTCCTACGCGCGTCCTGGTGCGTTACAACCCTGTCTCCGACGAGTCGTTCCCCGAGATCCTCGGGGAGACCAAACGGGTCGTGGAGCGGGCGTTCGACACCCGGTACAAGCTCGGCAAGCACAAGCCCCGCAAAGGGTGGTTCCAGCTGAGCGTGAACCCCGTGGTCGAGGACACCAGCAAGGACGCCCAGATCGAGCGTGTGAACACGGTGATCGCGAAGACGTTCGGCGGCGACGCGAAAGCGAACCCCAAGTTCGTCGACGAAAAGCTGCGCGAGATCACCGTCCGCTACGAAGTCACCCCCCGCCTGTCCTCGAGCGCCTTGCGTGCGCGCATCGAGTCGCAGATCTCCGCGGTGCTCGACGGCCGGTGGCGGGCGTTCTGGGACCTGCAACACGACACCGTCCGCTTCGAAGTGCGCCCGGACCTGTCTGGGGTCATCTTCAACCCCAACATCGCACCGGCCACGGTCGACCCGCTCGCGACGTACGACGACCTCAAAGTACCGTTTGCCGTCGACGAAGACGGAAACACCATCTACTGGCGGCCCAAGCGCGACCCGCACGGCCTGATCACCGGGAAGACCGGCGCCGGCAAGACCGTCGCAATGCTCGGCATCATCCAGTACCTCGCCGCACAGGGGTGGGAGATCTGGGGCATCGACGGCAAGCGCATCGAGCTGCTCGGCCTACGTTCCTGGCCCAACGTGCGCCTCATCGCCGGCCGCATCGACCACCAGGCTCGAGTTGCCCACGAGGTGTTCCGCACCATGCAGCAGCGCTTCGAGGACTACGAGAGCGGGCGCGTCCGCCTCGAGGACTTCACCCCCGTGCTGTTCCCCATCGACGAGTTCAAGACGTTCAAGAACGCCGTCACCCGCTGGTATCGCACCGTGAAGCCCAAGGGCCCCGGCACACAGCCTCCCGTGCTCGAGGAGATCAGCGATTTCATGTCCCTCGCCCGAAAGGTGCGCATGCACGCCCTCCTGGGCCTGCAGCGCCCTGACGCGGAGTTCCTGACCGGTGACATGCGCGACAACTTCGGGTTCCGTGCCTCGTTCGGACGCCTCTCCCCCGACGGTGCTCAGATGATGTGGAACTCGTACTCCATCGGCGTCACCGTACCCGTCAACGCCAAGGGCCGAGGCATCGCGTACGACGACCACGGCACTCCCGTCGAGATCCAGGCGTACTGGACTCCCGACCCTTACCAGACCGAAGCCGAGCACCCCGAGAACTGGGTGTTCCCTGACGACCTGAAACTGGTCGAGCAGATCACGCCGAAGCAGACCATCCACCAGCTGATGGCCGTCGTCGATCCCGAAGACCAGGCCGACCTGGACGGGACCGGGGTTGAGGGCGTCCCGGACTACAACGACTACATGGCGGCCCGGATCGTCGAAGCCGGCCGCGCGGCCGAGATCCAGCGGAAGGCTGCCGGCGTCTTCACCGGCCTCGACGACGACACAGTCGCGAAGCGCATTGCCGAGCTCGAGCGCATCCAACGAGAAGAAGCCGAACCTGAGCTCGACGACACTGAGGAACTCTTCCAGGGCTACACCCAACCCGACGAGCTCGTCGTGGAAGAAGTACTCGACGACGAAGGCACCCTCGCCCGCCAAGGCCTCCTCGCCCTCATCGACCCCGACACCAACAGCTGGGGCCTCGTCGAATCCGCCGAGTACGACGAGCTCGACGAGGGATACATCGCATTCACCTACCGCGACTACGAGACCGGCGAACCCGGGACCCTCTCCCTCCCCACCGACGGCACCATCACCGTCCGTGCACCGGAAACGACGTGACCTACGTGGCTACCGCTGGCAAGGAGAATTGCGACACGCGGGTGTCGCCCTATGGAGTTAATCCCAGTACTGGGCTTTACTGTACGCATGACCGACGTTTCTTCCGACCGACCGCGGCGTGCGGTTCGACGTCGAGAGCGCGGCACGATGATCAAGCCGGTCGCCCTCACCTACACCGTAGAAGAAGCCAGCAAGGATCGTTTCGAGGCGATCGCCGCCCGTTCTGGTCTCTCCGCCGCTCTCTTCTTCGAATCGGTGGTGGAGCATCTCGAGCTCACAGACCAGGGCATCCCCCCATGGGTGCCCCCGCTCTCACGCGACGGGGAGTTGCCTATCGACACGGCTTAAAAAGGTGGACCCCCCGCCGAAGCGAGGGGTCCAGGTCTCTGTGGTTCCGAACTGATCAGTTTGCCGACGTCCAGTTCGAACTAGTCCTTCAAGATTCGCGACTTGCCGGTCGCAGCTCTTGTCGTATTCGCCGGGAGGCAACCCGGACTTTTGTTGTGCCCTCAACCGCGCTGGAGGAGGTGACCCCATCGTAGCTCAAGCACATATATATGCACAGCATTCACAGCCGAAATCTGCAAGCAGTTTGCAAGAAAAATGCAAGCAGATTTCGCCTGAGAGCCCGTCGTTCGCTGGTCTGACCCCTCAGACGGCTTCTTCTAGTGCACCCGAGGGGATCTGCACCTGCCTGAGCAGGCCCGCACGCAATCGCTCTAGCACGGCTGCCCCGCCGTCGCCGTGTGGCGCTGGTGTGCACAGGTGGAGGCGCCCCCTTGCCTCGCCTACGCCGGCCACAGGGGCTGGGGCAGCTTCGCCGGAGCCTCCCTTGTCCCGTTCCTGGTCTCTGCCCGTCGCTGACGGTGCCTACAGCCGGATTGTGGCCTGGCAGTCGCCGACGTCATGGCTTGCTCTGGTCCGTCGCATGCTCGCGTCGACGCGCGGTGAACAGCTGCGCGGGAAGGTGAAGATCTCGGCCGACACGGTGCTGCGTGTCGCGCAGATGGACGCGCAGTGCGCAGACCGGCTCACCGGCCGCGGCGTCACCACCTCCCATGCGTCCGTCGCCCGGCAGCTGGGCATGTCCGATCGCACCGTCGGCACCGCCAGGCGGCTACTGGAGAAGCTCGGCCTCGCCGTGACGGTCGTCATGGGTCGGCACCTCTCCCCCGCCGAGCGTCGGCAGGCCAAGCGCGCGCACGGTGGATACCAGGAGGCCGCAGCATCCGTGCGCGCCATGACCATCCCCGAACCCAGCCGGCCTGTGGAGATTTTCCACCTACCGCGCAGCGGTTCAGTTCTTGAGGAATCTCACGATCAGAGATGGTCACCAACGCGCGCCCCAGCGCGCGAGACGGGCGCGCCCCGGGCCGCTCGCGACGGCCGCTCCGCGGCCGAAGCTGAGACGAAAGAGTCGATCTCGCCCCCAGCCCCCGAGGCCGCCTCGCCCGATCGCGCTGCAGGAGTTCGCTTGGAGAATCGCTCGCAACTACGGCCTGCACTCCCCCGGGCCCGCCACCACGCCGGGTGCTCTCTACGGCGCCCGCCACATCGGGCAGCTGTGCAACATCCTCGAACGTCACCGGATCACGCCTGACCGCTACACGCTCGAGACGCTGCGCGCCGAGCTCGACGACGCACTCGCCGCCGCACGGATCCGTCCGCTCGACAACGCCGACAAGCGCGATCGGCTCGCGCACTTCGCCTGGATGCTCGGAAAGCTGCAGGCCTTCACGCACGGCGAGACCCGGCACGAACGCCAGCTGCGGGAACAGGAAGAACGCGTCAAGGCGCGCACCGTCGCCGCCGACGAGGCCCGGACCAGGGCGGCCGAGGAGGCAGAAGCGCTCAAGGCCGCGGAAGCAGCTCGCGCGGCCTTCTTCGCAGAGCACCACCGCTCCCCCACCCGACGCAGGAACTCATCGACCGCATCACGCGTCCACGCGATCAAGACGCTCGTCACCACGCTCGTCGGCCCCTCCCCCCTGCACCAGCAGTCCAGAGAGCTTCAGGGGCTCGTCGGCGACATCACGATCCTGGAACGGCTCCTCGTCGAGGCCGGCTGGATCCCGTCTCACGATCCGACCCGCAAGTGTGCCCGCTGGGAGTACGGCACCCATGTGCTCACGGTCGAGCTCCAGGGCCAGCACGCGCGTGTCGCGAGCCCGTCCACCACGCTCCCCACACCCATCGCCGAGCAGCTCCACCTGGTCGCCAACCGCCAATAACGGCAATAACAGTAAAAACGGGATACACGCTGATACCGGATATTGCGTCAACGACGGGATACACGTTATGTTCGTTAAACACGCGAATGCGTGTATTACGTGCAACAACGGGAATCCCGTCATTAACGCTGGAGGATGAGCGAGTGGCAGCTCAGGGACGCGTGGTCGACCACGACTTGCTCAGCAGAGTCCTGGCTATCGAGAGCCTGAAGGGGGGAGTCGGGAAGACGACCCTCGTCTCGAACGTCGGTGGATACTTCGCCCTCGCCGGCGCCCGAGTACTCCTCGTCGACCTGGACCCGCAGGGGAACCTCGAGGACGACCTCGGTTACTCGGACGACGAACGCAACGACGGGGGAGAGTCGCTCGCCAAGGCCATGATGTTCGGAGGCACCGTCCAGGCGATCACCGACGTCAGGCCCAACCTCGACGTATGGGCCGGCGGGGGAGCGCTGCACAACGTCACCGCCGCGCTGAGCGCGGAGATGGGACGCAACCCCACGGGCGCCAAGCTCGCCCTCGCACGGATCCTCGAGCCCGTCGCCGGCGACTACGACTTCATCTTCCTCGACTGCCCGCCGGGAGACGGCGTGCTGCAGCTGGCGGCTCTGTCCGCCGCGCGATGGGTGCTCGTGCCCAGCAAGACCGACATGTCCAGCATCAAGGGCGTCGCCAAGGTCGCCGAGCGCATCGACCAGGTCCTCGACGTCAACCGCGACATCGACCTGCTGGGCGTCGTCCTCACCGACGTCGGCACCGCCACGGCGCGCAAGGACGGCGCCGTGCACATCCGCAACGCGGAGAAGGACGCCCGCCACGCGCTCGACGAGATGTTCGGCGTCGGAGACGACAACGGTATCGGCCGAGACATCGTCTTCCACCGGACGGTTCGTCACAGCGAAGCCGTCGCGAGCCAGGCACGTAACGCCGGTCTCCTCGCCTACGAGCTCGACGTGCGCGCCAAGGACGAAGCCAAGGCAGGCATCGCCTGGTGGAAGATCCGCAGCGGTGAGTTGAAGAACAAGCAGCTGACGAGCTCAACTGCCGGCTCAGTCGCCGGCGATCTTCGAGCGATCGCACAGGAGATCAACGACCGGCTCATCGCCGCCGAATCCCACCCCGAGCTGGAAGGAACACACGCATGAGCGACGACGCCCCCCTCGGCATCACCGGGCTCGCGCCTCGGAAGGTCGACCCGAAGAGCATGATCGCCCGCAACCGCCCCGCACCCACCACAGATCCAGCCCCCGCCGCACCCGCCGAAACGGCTCCTGCAGCCCCTGAGCGCCCTGCAAAGGCTCCCGCGGCACCACGGCGCCCCCAAGCCGCACGGAAGCCCGCAGCGGCCACCAAGAGCGAGCAGGCACGCGTCAACACGTACATCGACCCCGATGCCCGCTCCCGTGCCGTTGCGACGTACAAGGCGACCGCGCACCTCGAAGGAGACGAGTCCTTCAGCGCGTTCGTCGAGACCGCGCTGCTGAACGAGTCAATCCGACGTGAGCAGCTGCACAACGACGGGGAGCCGTTCGCGGCCAGCGGCCAGCTGCAGCGCGGTCGACCCGTGCGCGGCTGAATACACGCACCAGCGAGCGTGTATCGGCGGGGGATACCCTCGCAGCATGTGCGGCAGATTCGCCCTGAGCTCGACGACGAACGAGTTGATCACCGCCTTCGTCGCCGCCGGCGGCCGCGCAGAGGACTGGCGACCGACCTACTCGATCGCCCCGACCACCTCGGCGCCGATCGTGCGCATCGCCTCGAGCGAGCAGGACAGGAAGCAGCGCGAGCTCACGCTCGCGCGATGGGACTGGCCCAAGCCGCCCAACCGGCCAGCGGGCGGCCCGATCATCAACGCGCGTATCGAGAAGCTCACAAGCCGGTTCTGGGTGGGCGCGTTCTCCCACAGCCGATGCCTCGTGCCCATGGCCCCCGGCTACATCGAGTGGACCGGCGCCGCCGGCGACAAGCAGCCCCACCTGATCACCGGTGACGGCTTGCTGGCGGCAGCCGGCCTCACCTGGACGACGGAGATCTCCAACGCTCGCGCTCGCGTGTTCGTCGTCGTCACCCGAGAAGCGCGAGACGCCTCCGGCGAAGTCCACGACCGCATGCCGGCGTTCGTCACACCAGACCTGTGGGAGGCCTGGCTCGATCCCACCCCGCTCACCGTCGACGGCGACACGCGCGCCTCCGCCAGCAACCGTGACGAGCTGCTCGCACTCCTCGAGCACAGCTCAGAGTCCGTCGCCCGAACGATGCGAACGCACCTCGTGGACCGACGACTGAACAACAGTCGCACCGTAGACAAGCACGACCCGAGCATCCTCGACCCAATCGCCACCGAAGACGTGAAACCTGCTTGAAAAATGCAAGCAGGCTCCACCCCCGAACCGAGCACCTATCGTGCAGTGAACGTGCACCTGGGGGAGAGGGCCTGTTGGTCTGAGCCTCCGCATCTCTCCCGCGCCATAGCGCGGATCGACGCTGCGGCTCAGCCTAACACGGGCGGCCAAACCTGCAAGCAAAATACACGCAAATTGCAAGCAGATTTCGATACGAAACTATGCGCGAGTGTCGCGGGATGAGCGCTGCGGAGAGGGGGGTGCAGGCGCGTCGTGAAGGTCAGCGACGACGTCGGCTAGACCCGTAGTAGTGGCGGATCGCGGCGGTGACGGCGTCGTCCTTGGTCAGACGAACCCCGCTCTGCGCGGCCTCTTCGCGAGCGTTGTCGATCAGCTCGAGCACATCAGGCGGCAGCCGGAACGTGGCCGCCTTCTTGTCCACCTTCTTGACGTTGTACGGGCCCCGGGGCTTCCCCTGCCTGGACGGCTTCGATGCAGTCGGTGTGGTCTCCGTCTCCTCGTCGGGGACGGCCTCCAACGACCGGGGTGCGGTCTCGGGCTTACTGAACGCGGCGCTCCAGTCCGTCTTCGTCTTCGACGTGGGCTGTGTCATCGCGAGCCTCCCGTCAGGATCTCGTCGAGCACTTCCGGGTAGACGCCGAGGTTGGTCGGCGCCGTGCCGAAGGCCTGCGAGTAGAGCAGCTGGAAGGGCACGTTGACGTCGAGCACGTGCAGCCCTTCAACGTCGCCCTCCATTTGCTTGAGCTGCTCCCACGCCTCCCGGAAGCTAATGGTGTTCGGCTTGGTGCGAGTGAACAGAATCGACAGCTCGATCGGCTTGATGCTCGCGACCTCGGCCGCGGCCTGCAGAGTCGGTGTCAACCGAGTCGCCTCAGACGGGGTCGCGCCGATCGGCATCAGCAGCTGGTCGGTGACCATCAGCGCCTGCCGCAGCGTCGTGGAGTCGTTGCCGGTATCGATGATCAGGTGACCGTCGGGCCACATCTCCCGGACCCGCTTGCCAAGCAGCTGGGAAGGCAGGTAGACGACGTTCACCTCGGCGGGCCAGACCTCGCCGGCGTACTCCGACCACTCGAAGCTGGTGCCGTTCGCTCGGTCCGCGTCGACGAGCAGGACCCGCTGGCCGGTGCGCTGCACCAAGGCCAACGCGAGCATGATCGACGTCGTCGAGCGCGCGACCCCTCCCTTGAGGTTTCCCACCGTCAACCGGAGCGGGTTCTCCAAGGGCGTCTTCTTCTCAGTCATCATGTCTCGTTCCTCGTCACGACCTGCGGCGGCCGCGTCGTTGTCCTTGCTCGAGGCGGGCCTTCTGTGCGGCGCGCGCTTCCTCGGCAGGGCTCAGAGCCCTGCCTCTGCGGGGCCGCCCCTGTGCCTTGAACGTCTCGTATTCGGGTGTCTTGGCGTCCGAGAACACGGTCAGCGTCACCCCGGTGATCGGCTCCTTCGAGACGTCCAGGTTCAGATACCGGTTCTTCGACTCGCCCCGCATCCACTCCAGTGCGCTGCCGCCGGCTTCGTTCACACGCTGCAGCATGGTGGAGGCGTTGTACGTGTTGACCTCCATCACCCGCCCGTTCGCGAAGGTCAAAGTCGCCCGGACCTTCTTCTGGTTCTCCTTCGCCTGCCCCTTCGCTGCGTTGCGGATCTGCTTGACGATCTCCGCATCCGCCAGCGCTCGCCCCTTCGCGGTCTTCCCCTTAGGCAGCCGAAGCTCCACCTGACGGCCGCCCTCCGCCATGTAGGTCGTCGAGGCCTGCATCGCGCCACCCTGGCGCGCAGCGGTGTACGTGCCGCCCGGATCCTCGGGAACGACCGTCTTCGCCTTCGCGCCGGCCTTCGCACGCACCGGAACCAGACCACCGGACTTCAGTCGTCGACGGGGAGGGACGCTTGACGCGCGGCCGGTCGTCGCGAGCTCCTCGAGCGTCGACCGGTACAACGCCCCGCTGGTCTCACCGTTGAGGATCTTCCGGACCATCCTGGGGGAGCGGTGCAGTTCCGCGGCGATCTCCGACGTCGATACCCCGCGGCCGCGAAGGAAGCGCACCAGATCCTGAGCCGAACGCTGCTCGTCAGCCACCGGCCATCACCTCGTCCCGTTCGAGCGCAGCCTCGATACCGGCCTTCTCCGCTCGCGACCGGAGCGACAGACGCTGCTGGATTCGCTCAGGGGTGAGGAAGGATCCACCACCGAGGTAGCCCTGAAGGCGAAGACGCCCGGTCTTGCCGTCGTCCCCACCGCCGTTGGCGACCGGCAGCGACCAACCCGGAAGGGTACTGGTGTAGATGGCGTCACCCTGGATGCCGAGCAGTGTGGTCGGGTCGACGGCGAGAGCGCCGGCCGTGTGCAAGCCGAGCGCACTGGGCCCATCGAGAACACGAGCTCGCGCTCGACCCCACACCTGCGCGGCGAGCTCCGGGTGATAGAACGACTCGGTGCGGGCGTTGCGTTCGCTGGGCACGTGGTAGACGAACAGCTTGCCCTGGCGCTGCATCCGAGCCTGATATTGCGCCGGCACCTCGAGGGCGCTTGTAGCGACACGGGTCTGATCCCGCCCCGAGGAGGCGAACGCACCCACACTGTGAAGGACGATCGCGCGGAGCGCGGCCATCACAGCGCGACGGAGCATCGGGTGCATGTCGGGGTGCTCATTGACCCGGTCTCGGGCCCGCATGATCCGCTCGAAGAAGGTGTCGAGAGGCCGGGCCTTCCGGAAGACGATCGCCTCCTGCGGATCCACGACCCATCCCGCGGAGCGGGCTACCTGGATCTCGGCGGCATCGGCCCAGGTCTCTCCGCGAGCTCCCGGCCGGTTGGGGTAGTACCACCCGTCCTCGACCCGCTGGTGTCGAACCCCGAGGATCCCGACATGGTTCCACGTCGTGGGAATCTGGAAACGGACGTAGAACCGGGCCCGTGCGTAGGGATCCTCTTCCATCAGCTGGTAGGCGGCGGCGCGGTTCAGTCGGCGCGCGGGCCCGATACCGAGCTCACGACCCAGCGCCGCGTACATGAAGCGGCCATCGACGTACGCGAACTCATTGATCTTCTTCTGCTTGGCTGGGTCGACGAGCGGGACACAGTCCTCGTGAGCAGAGGCATCAGGGCCGGCGACGAGATGCTCGATGTGGTGTTGGCCGCTGGTCGCGTGGATCTCCTCAGCGATGTCGGACGAGACCGGCACAGGGTTGACGTTCTTGGGGAGCGAGAGCGCCCAGAGATTGGTGCCAGTGGCGGCGGGGGAGTTGAACATCCGCGCCCGCTCGTCGGCGGCCTTCAGAATCGCGGCGGTCGTATCCCAGGCACTGCGGGCCTGGGCGGGGGAGAGTGGGATATCCCCGAACCATTCCTCGGCCGTGCGCACCTCAATCTTGAAGCCGGTGGTCTCGTGCTCGAAGCGCCCAGTGGGAGGTCCGTTGTTGATCCAGTGTGTGCCGGACTTCCATCGAGGTGTCTGCACGTACAGCCAGTGGCGGACGCCAGGCTCAGGCTCGGGTCGCTTCCCGGTCAGCATGATCCGGTTGGCGCCGAAGCTGGCAGCTGTATCGAGAAGATCGGTCAGGTTCGGGTTCTTGCGTCGGTCGCCGATGACCGGACGCACAGAGGTGCCGTCCTGGGTCACTCCCTGGCCGGTTGTGTGGTCGACCCAGATCGTGGGAACGTCTTTCGGCACCCAGGGCTTCGGGCGGTAGTCGTACTCCTCCATACCCGTCACCTCCATGACCTTATATTAGTAAAAGAATATTGCAATTTGCAAGCAGATTTCACGACTCTCGCGGGCTGCTCGTCGAGGCGAGGTCAGGATGCCTTCGCCTCGAGCATCAGAGCCCGTGCTCGGAAAGCTTTCTGGGTCTTGCGCAGACCGGTCTCTGTCATACCAAGCAGCTGAGCGACTTCTCGGTACGTCATGCCGGCGGCTCGCGCCTCCTCTACGAGACGACCACGCTTCTCAAGCAGCTCGTCCGTGCGGGCGATCTCTTCTCCGACCGCAGCGATCTGCCGGCGGATGATCTCAACGTTCTCGTTCGACATAGAACCATGTTACGGAACCAGGATGCGCAACTAGGTGACTGTCCAGGCGTGTCTGCGAAGTGATTCTGCTGAGAGGCGTCTACGGCGCGTGGTTACATTCATGAAAGGGGCGGCGATCGCTCCGCCAACCAACCAGACCACAGGAGAGTCAATGGGTGACGGCAAAGCGGTGTGGCGATGAGTCAGCAACACGGTGGATCCTCCCGGCGGATCAGCAGCGACGACATCGCCAAGAAGATGGGCGTCTCTCTGAATACCGTCTACGTCTACCGGAGCAACGACCGCTCGAAGCTCCCCGGACCGGCGAGGTTCCCCGATCCTGTCGGCTATGACGGGCGCACAGTGTTGTTCGATGAGGCCGAGATCGACGCCTACATCGAGGCTCGCTCGCGAAGATCCGGGACGGCAGGCCGGCCACCCCGCACCGCACAGACAGACGGCAGCAGGGATGCCACATTCGCCGCACGCCTTCGCCAGGCCGTGGCAGCGGGCGCAGGCGAACCCGACGTATCCACCCTGCGCGGACTCGCCTCTCAGCTGTCGCTGAACACCGTCACTCTCGGTGAACGTCTTCGGGGGCGAACGGCTTGGAGGCCCGAAGAACTCGCTGCGATCGAGCATCTGCTCTCCATCTCCACCTCAGACGCGAACGAGCATGTAGAGGTGATGCGCGCGCAGCGCCGCGCCGCACGGAGATCCAAAGAATGACACCTTCCCCGTTGCCCGAACCGCCCGCCGGCATCCGGCGCGCCACGGCTCGAGATCTGTTCCGACAGTCCGGATGGGTGCTGCGGTCTCTTCTCTGGCAGAGGGCGTTCACCTCCAGCACGACAGCTGGCCAGAGAGTCTTCTCGATGCTCCTTCTTCTTCTCGGGGTCGCGTTCGTCGGAGTGGGGGTGAAGTACGGTCCGGTCATCTTCGCCGCGGCCGCCGCGTGCGTCGCCGTGGCGCTGCTCCTGGTGGCGCTGCTGCTCAGGACGCGTGGTGGGCAGTCGCACCGCCTCACTTACGTACTCGAGGACGGCACCTCGACCATGACGATCCACGCCACCAGCGAGTACTGGACTATCACCGATCACAACCGGGCACCCCGAGCCAAGGGTGC
This sequence comes from Microbacterium sp. MPR-TSA4, assembly GCF_058792815.1. Taxonomy (NCBI): domain Bacteria; kingdom Bacillati; phylum Actinomycetota; class Actinomycetes; order Micrococcales; family Microbacteriaceae; genus Microbacterium; species Microbacterium sp. MPR-TSA4. The sequence goes on along the minus strand of NZ_JBXAFF010000017.1, from coordinate 7,809 downwards.
GGGGGAGAGGCTCCAGAAGCTGCTGCTGGCATCCGCGGCCGCGGCCGCCGACTCCGTCGACGTCGGGATCAGGCTCACCGCCTCCGCGCCCGTCCTGGCCGCTGAGTACGCAGAGCGGCTACCCGGGCTGATAGAGGTAGGGCCCGCTTTCCCGTACGGCATCGCGATGTACCGTCCCAGCCTCAGCCAGCGCAAGAAGCTGGCTGCATCCGAAAGTATCGACGGCTAGGAACCCGCTGCTAAGACCTGCAGCCCTGACCGGATGACCCCGACTGCGGTGAGAAGCGAGTCCGGGGTGCGTCGCAGCTGCTCAACCTTGGACATCAGCTCTTGGACGGCCTCGTGTGGAACGAGGGATTGCTGAACAGGATCACGCAGCGACACCGGGATCTCCGCGAGCATCCACACAGGGCCATCGAATGTGTAGCCACGTTGACCCGGGAACTTCCGCAGCACCGCGTACACCTCGTCGTGCAGAACGGAGATGCGCCACTCAGACTCCCCGAAGTCCTCTGCGAGCCGGAAGCCGTCCGAGACATCCCAACCGCCCAGATCTCCGGTCACCCCGTTGGCGGCTTCACGACGGGGATCTTCTGCGAGGAACACGAAGGGGTTGGCGTAGGTCACCACGCCATCGGGGGCGGCAGACGCGTATCGAGGGATCGACATGCCGACCATCATCGCACCCGGCAGCGTCGCGCTCATTTGGTATCCTCGTGCATTACTAACCTTCCAATGATCGAGCGGAGAGCAGGAATGGTTTCAGAGCTGACGATCCCGCTGGAGGACGTCGTCCGCCCAGAGTTCGTGACCTACATGCAGGCAGCGAAGATGATCGGCGTCCGGCACGACACGGTCCGCGTGTACCAGACACGCTCCCGCGCCCTAGAGGCCAAGGGAAACCCGTCCGGCGTCCCTCTGTTTCCCAAGCCCATGCGCATCGAGGGGTTCCGGGGCACCGCAGTGTTCCACCGGGCCGAGATCGAGGCCTACATCGCCGCGCAGCAGAACCGAGAGCCCAAGACAGTGGGAAGGCCTGCGCGAAACACCGTGGGACGCCTCGACTGGGATACCAGCAAGAAGGTAAGCGGCCTGGTGCAGACGCAGCTCACGAAGAAGTCGATGAGTGCGTTCGAGGCAGCGCGTTCGGTCGGCGTCGGCGCCGGCCCCTTCCGTGCTCGGCTGCTAGGGGAAGTCCGCTGGCGCGACGAGGAAGTTCAAGCCCTCGAGAAACTCCTCGGGGTGAAGCTGCTCAAGAAGCCGCGGGCGGTGAAGGAGAAGACGACGCCATGACCGAATCGAACCGCTCTCAGCGATCGCTGGACCCCCGCGTGCAGCAATGACTGGGTTGCGCGTCGCCGAGGATGTCTACCTGCCCCTCGACATCATCACGAGCTCCAACGGCATCCTCGCCAAGAAGGGTGCCGGCAAGACGAGCGCTGCAGTGGTTCTCCTCGAGGAGATGCACCAGGTGGGCGTGCCGGTCATCGTCGTCGACCCGAAGGGCGACTGGTACGGCGTGCGCACGTCAGCGGACGGCCGCTCACCCGGTCTCCCCATCCCGATTCTCGGCGGACGGCATGGCGACATCCCTCTCGACGCGACTGCCGGCGAGCTCGTCGCCGATCTCCTCGTCGACCGCCAGCTGTCCGCCATCCTCGACGTGAGCGAGTTCACCAAGGCCGAGCAGCGCCGCTTCCTCCGGGCCTTCGGCGATCGCTTCTACCGCCGCGCCGACCGCACTCCGACCCACTTCATCCTCGAGGAATGCCACGAGTACCTTCCGCAGCAGGTCCGCGGTGAGAACGCGGCGCTCGTCGAGACATGGCAGCGCATCGTCAAGCAGGGCCGCTTCAAAGGCCTCGGCGTCACGATGGCATCCCAACGCAGCGCCGCCGTCAACAAGGACGTCCTCACCCAGATCGACAACCTGTTCGTGCTGCGCACCACCGCACCCCAGGACCGCGACGCCATCAAGGCATGGATCGACATCCACGCCGACTCAAAGACGATCCTCGCCGAACTCCCCACGCTGCAGACAGGCGAGTGCTGGCTCTGGCAGCCCGAGCGCGGCGAGCCGATCAAGTTCCGGTTCCGACGCCGGCACACCTTCGACGCCGGCACCACCCCGCAGGTAGGGGAGCATCTCTCCATCCCTGCACGCACGACTCTCGCCGACGTCGACCTTGCCGCGCTCGCGACCGCGCTCGCGCCAACTCGCACCACCGAAGATGACGTCGTTGCTCAGCTGCGTGACGAGCTCACCCGCCTTCGCCGCGAGCTCGCCGTGGCGAAGAACGCACCACCTCGGGAGAAGGTCGTTGAGCGCATCGTGGAGATCCCGGCTTCCGTAGATCCCAAGATCGTCGACGGTCTGCGCCACGTGCTCGCCGAACTCGCCGCCGTGGTTCATTCTCTGGCCGAGCCTCAACCCGCACAGACTGCTCCGGCAGCCCCCGAGGCCGTATCGCATCGGCACCCCGAGGAGCCCGCGCAGCCGTCTGCGGTTGACCCCGCAGCGTCGGCTGGTTCCACGACCAAACTGCGCAGCGGCGCCCATCGCATGGTCGTCGCACTCGCGCAGATGGCGCCGCTTCGCCTCACCAAGAGCCAATGGGGGACCGTCTCACATCTCAAGACCTCCGGCGGCACCTGGTCGACCTACCTGTCGGACATCCGACGCGCAGGATTCGTTGACGAGAACTCCGCCGGCTACACCCTCACCGACGCGGGCTTCGATTACCTCGGTGCACGCCCTGCCCCTCTCACACCCAGCGAGCTCCAGGACCATTACCGCGGCATTCTGCGCCGCGGCGCAGCCACCATGCTCGACGCGCTCATCGACGCCTATCCCGATCCACTCAGTCGTGAAGCCCTCGGCGCGGCCGCGGAGATCTCCACCTCCGGCGGCACCTTCTCGACCTACCTATCCGACCTCACCCGCAACGGCTTGGCTCGCAAGACTGACGGCGGAGTCATCGCCACAGAGATCCTCATCCACGGCCCCGAGCTCGAGCAGCTCACTCTCGGTCGCTAGGCGCCTGATGTCACTCGACTACTGGGAAGAAGCTCTCAAGCAACGCGCGGAAGGGGACACCCTGTGCGGCTTGGCGGTCACCACGGACGACATCGGACGGAAGGCCGATCTCGCCGATCTCGCCTCTCGCCAATACGCGATCGCCGCACGGTTCGAAGAACTCCACTTCCATCAGCTGACCGGGGAGCAACCACAGTAGCGGTCGGCTCACGCGGGCCTCACCCCACCGCATACAATCGATATCCGAATAGCACTACGAATGTGCAAGGGAATCGGTATGTCAAAGGTCGTAGAAGTGTTCCGCGTCGGTGAGGTCTCGCCGGGCAGAACTCTCCTTGCGGCACCGGTCGCCGTCGCCGCGGGGTTCCCCTCTCCCGCGCAGGACTACTACGACGGCCCGATCGACCTGACAGAGATGCTCGTAGAGGATCACGCGGCGACCTTCATCGTCCGCGCCGCGGGGCACTCCATGACGAACGCGGGTATCAGCGACGGAGACGAGCTTCTCGTCGACCGTTCGAGAACACCGCAGGATGGCGACGTCGTCATCGCCGTCCTGGATGGTGAGCTCACGATCAAGAGGCTCGTCGTCGACGACGCTGCGATCGTCCTCCGCGCGGAGAGCAATGAACACCCCGACATTGTCGTCGACGAACTCTCCGAGCTCACGATCTGGGGGGTAGCCACCTACTGCATCCACCACCTCAACCGCGCGCGGTCCCGCTGACGCAGGGAACGTGCTAGATGCTCGCCCACGTCGATGTCAACTCCGCGTATGTGAGCTGGGAGCGCGTCTTCCAGCCGCGGCTCGAGGGACGGGCTGTAGCTGTGCTGAGCAACAACGATGGAATGATCGTCGCGTCATCCCGTGAGGCCAAGGCGCTCGGACTCGACCTGGGCAGGCCGTGGTTCGAGCTCAAGCCTCACGCCGAGCGGCTGCAGCTGACCGCACTGAGCTCCAATTATGAGCTCTACGGCGACATGAGCCGGCGAACCATGGAGGTGCTGGCGAGGTTCACGCCCGATCTCGAGGTGTACAGCATCGACGAAGCGTTCCTCCGAGTGAGCCCGCGCATCGCCGGCGACGTTCAGGCGCTCGCCGATCTCGGCCGTGACATCCGCGACACGGTGCGCCGGCTGATCGGCGTCCCCGTGTGTGTGGGCATCGCCGAGACTCGCGTGCTCGCGAAGCTCTCTAACCGCACAGCCAAGAAGCTCCCCGTCTTCGATGGTGTGTGCGTGTGGCCCGGCACGCGCCCAGACTGGAGACTCTCGCTCATGAAGCGGCTGCCCGTCTCGGAGATCTGGGGAATCGCGAGCCGCCTCGAGCGGCGGCTCGTCGCAATGGGGATCACGACGATCGCGGATCTCGCGGCCGCGGACCCAGTCCAGATCCGCAAGGCATTCAACGTCGTCGTGATGAGGATCGCGCTCGAGTTGCGAGGAATCCCCTCGATCGCCGCAGAAGAGGACCGCACCGGGAAGAAAGAGCAGCTGATCGTGTCACGCTCGTTCTCGGAGAAGATCACCACGCGCGCAGGGATGCGCCAGGCGCTGTCTGTCTACGCGCAGCAGGCGTCTGCTCGTCTGGTCAAGCACCAGCAGGTCGCAAAGCTTCTCACGGCCTTCGCCGGCACCTCCCACTACTCGGAGCAGCGCAGCTTTCCTTCCGTGCTCGTCAAGCTGCCGGCACCGACCGCCGACCCTGTCGAGCTCACCCGTGCCGCGCATACACTGCTTCCCCTACTCGAGGACGGCACACGCTATGCGCGCGCCGGGATCATGCTCACCGACCTACGCCCCGCTCATGTGTACGAACCGCTCGCCCCGTTCCGGCACCCGCACGAGGACCTCGGCATCGCGGAGCTGATCGAGAAGGTGCAACGTCGAGAAGGCCGTGATCTCCTCGGGCTCGGATACGCCGGACTGCGTCCGGGGCCCGCCTGGCAGATGAAGCGCGAGATGCTCACACCTCGGGCGACGACTCACTGGGACGAGCTCGTCACCGCGCTCGCGTGACCCGGGTGCTTCTGTTCGACGTGCCACTGCAGGGGCGACGGAGGCGCGAGTGAGGGTGTCGGTCGACCCCGAATACGGGCAGCCAGGAACGTCGCACTCCCAGCGATACCGGTTGAAGCCGGTGCGCTTCCTCTCGATCATGACCCGCCCGCTCGGTCGTTGTTCGAAGGCCGGCGCGAAGCTCCGGCGTGTGTCGGACAGAAGTCCAACCGTCGCCGCCGCCCGTCAGCTCTCACTTCACCGGGAACGTTGACACGCCAGCCTTGAGCTCGCGCGTGCGCCCGGACGTTGGCGGCGGCGGGAGCACGGAGGGGAACCCGGTTGGCCTCGCACGGCTGCTCCGGCCACGGAGCGCCATCGCAAGTGATCTTCACCGCGTCGATCCCCCAGAACGAGGCATTGCGGGGTGCTCTGAAGTCGCGCGTGACGGTCATCGGGCCACGCCTCTGACCGGTTCAATCTCGTAGCCCTGCTGGAGGAACCAGGCGATCCGCTCGCGCGCGTCCGCGGGGAGGAAGATGCGAGAGGGGCTGGGAGACATCGAGTACCACTTCACGAGCTCAACGGCTTCACCGTCGCGGACATGGCGTCGGGCGTGCGCGACTCTGCCGCCGTTGCCGTGAGGGATCGCGTCGCAGAACTCGCACGGGTGCGCTTTGCGCGCATGCGTCTTGGAGGAGTTCCGTTTCCCGGCCGTGTCATACGCGCCGCCTGTCCAGGCCATGGCTACTCCACTCCCGGCTCGTCGTCGCACGCGCCGCTACGGATCGCGTCGACGCCGGCCCTCGTCAGCACCCAGCCGGGACTCAGCCACGAGTACGGCTCGATCAGCCCTCGCTGATGCAGGGAGCGGATGGTCCCCCCCGGGATGCCAAGTCCTGTCGTGTCTAGGAAGCTCGACCCCCCGGATGGGGAACGACCATCCGCGATCATCCGCATGGTCACCCGCTGTGACCAGTTCAGCCCGCGTGCGTTGCTCACCGTCGAGCCTCGCCGCTGATCAGCGCAAGGATGTCGGAGGCCTCTGTGATGAGGCTTGCCCCGTGCTCACGGATCAGGTGGTGGCACCCGGTTGATGATGCGCTCGTAACAGGTCCGGGGACAGCGCCGAGCGTCCTGCCCAGCGTCGCCGCGGTGGTCGCGGTGGTCAGAGCGCCGGAACGGTATCCCGCCTCGACGACGATGGTCGCGGCCGATGATGCCGCGATGAGGCGATTGCGGCCGAGGAAACGCCAGCGTGTCGGTGTTGCCCCGGGCGGCATTTCGCTCGCGACTGCGCCCCCGCGTTCGACGATGTGCTCGATCAGGTCGCGGTGTCCCGCCGGGTAGGGGCGGTCTGTGCCGCCGGCCAACCAGGCGACAGTGACCCCGCCAGCGCTCAGCGCGCCGCGGTGCGATGCCCCGTCGATTCCATAGGCGGCGCCGCTGATGATCGTCACGCCGCTGTTGACCAGGTGCTCGCTGAGATTGTGAGCGACCGTGTCTCCGTAAGAGGTGCTCGCCCGGGCACCCACCATGGCGACGCTGCTGCTGATCGGTCCCGTGAGAGCGTCGGCGTCTCCTCGGAGCCAGATCAGGTGTGGTGCCTGAGCGCCGAGATCAGACAGCCCCGGGATCTGGGATGGGGCTATCAGTTGGATGCCGCCCCGGGCAGCGTCGGTGAGGGCGTGATCCACTGCGGAGGATTGGAGCCTCGGGAGCCAGCGTCGGATCGCGGCGGACGCTTCGGTGTGGTCGGCAACGGCGCCGACCTCGATCAACGATTGGATGGCGGCCTTCGGGTTCTCCAGCTCAGTGAGAGCGGCCGAGTGACCCAGGGCGGCCGTGAAGGCGACGGCGACTGTGTCTGCGGGCTCGGTGATGGCGGACCAGGCGGCGCGCGACTCGGTGTCGGTGTCGGTGAGGAGGGTGCTCATCTGGATGTCCTCTCGGAGTGGTGGAGGTTGGAAGCTGGGTGCGGGGGAGTGGGCACCCCGCATCCAGCGGGTCAGTGGCGCAGGTCCGCCCAGTCACGCCCGAACGAACCGTCGAACAGGTCGGCGAGCGGATCGTAGGACTCAGGATCGAAGCTGATGCCGTACTGCTCGGCGTAGTGCTGGCTCATCGTGTCCTGCGTGGTGGTGGCCATCTTAGCTCCTTGTTAGTATCCCTGACAGTTACAGTATAGCGGTTGACGCCGACATCGAGAAGTGGGATCAGCAGATCTCGAAGCCGCCCGAGGCGCGGGCGAACTTCGCGAACTCGGCGACGTTCGCGACATCGAAGACATAGGACGCTGCCCACGGTTCGCGGTCGCCGAGGCCGTCGCAGCCGTTGCACCATCCGCGCGCGGTGAAGCCCATCTGGACGCCGATGTCGTCTGAGCGGGTTCCTGTCCCGGCACACAGTTGGCACGTCTCGCGTGGCAGGGCTGCGATCTGGACGCTGCGTTCCGCCTCGTAGAGAGCCACGGCGCCGTTGTTGAGATCCTCGGTGAGCGCGTCGGCAAGCGCCGCGGCGTCATCAGCGTCGAGCCCGTCTCCGTCGTTGGTGTGCCACAGGGTGCAGGCCGCGGCGAGATCGGGGTGGGCGTGGGTGATGTATTCCGCGAGCGGATGCCACCACCAGACCGAGTTGCGGAAGTACTCACCCTCGGTTGAGGCCGGTGCTTTGCCTTAGATGTCCATCCCCATGGTGGTTGCTCCTTTGTTGGTGTGTTTCCCTGACAGTTACAAACTAGTAGGGGGGTCGGACATTGAGGGGACGTGTGGGGG
>NZ_JBXAFF010000016.1:0-65720 GCF_058792815.1 Microbacterium sp. MPR-TSA4 | reverse complement strand
TCGGCGGACGGCCGGTACCGGTCGACGGCGACGGGGATGCCGGTGGTCGGGTCGGTGAACACCCGATCCCACCCGGGCGCGAGCCCCGCCAACCGGCGGGCAAGCGCCGGGTCGATGGGCCCGTACCCGGCGAGCAGGGCCGGGCCGCTGTTCGGGTCGCCGGCGAGGGTGAGGGCGGGGACCGTCACCTGGATCTGCGCCGTCACCGCTTCCACTCCGGCGCCAGTGGCGCGGGTGGAGGGAGTAGCGGTCAGGAGCAGGTCAGTGAGGATGTCCGCACGCACCTGCGCCAACGTACGGGAGTCCTTCACGGCAGCGGGCGTGGCCGTGGCCGTGGTCGCGCGCGTGGTCGTGCAGGTCACGTCGGTGGGGCGGGCGGGGCCGGTGATGAGCGTGTCGACATCGGCGAAGGCATCCGCGTCGGTGACATCCGCCTCACCGTCGCTGTCCTCGTCGGGCTGGTCGAGGATCGCCCGACCCCGGGCCGTCAGCGTGTCGTGGATCGCGTGGGCGAGCGGTGCGGGAAGATCCGCGACCAGTCGAGCCATCCCGTCCTCCAACGGGAACAACCGCACCGAGCGTTCCTCATACGCACGCTGCGCAGCCTCAGTGAACGCGGCCGGGTCGATGGTCGCCGCGATCGCCTTCGCCGCCGCGCTCATCCGCGCAGGCGACTCCGACCGGGCCGCCTCCAGGGCGAGGGTCTCGTACCGTGACCGGTCCTCCTCGGTCGTCAACAGCGTGCCGGTGCGGCTGATCGCCCACGCATGAGCGGCATCGATCTCCCCGCACGACCACACCTCAAACGTCCGCGGGAACAGGGTCGTCAGCAGGTACGCCTCCGACATCCGGCGCTGCACACCCCGATCCGACACCCGCAACGCCATCGCGAGCTCCAACGCGACCTCCCGCAACGGCAGATCCGCATCCGACGACCGCACCGACCCACCCCGCTGCTGCACCTCCTGACGCAGCAACGCCGTCCGCTCCGCGACCAGTCCCACCGCGTCGGCCAGGAGCCGCGCCTCCGCGGCCTGCGCCTGAGCCGCCCGACGCCGCGCATCCACGACACCGGTCACCACGGCATCCAGCCCGGGCCAGGTCGTATCACCCTCACGGGTGCTCGTCAGCGCGTGCATCATCACCCCTGACCCGGCATCAACCGGAGGACAGGACCCGCAACAGAAGGTGGGCACGCGCGGGGTTTCTTCATCCCACTATAGAACAAAACTTCGAAAATTGCAAGAGAACATTGCCCTCGGCCCGCGCCGTCCATCGGGCGGGTAGCCTCGGAGCATGGTCGCCGTCCCGCTCACGCTGCGCGCAACGACGCACGCCGCGCGACAGGACGGCGCCGTTTCCGCGCCCCGGTCGACGTCGCCGGCAGCGCCCGGCGCCCCGCTCGTCGACCGCTTCGGCCGGGTGCACCGTGACCTGCGCATCTCGCTCACCGACCGCTGCTCGCTCCGCTGCACCTACTGCATGCCCGAGCAGGGCAACGAGTGGCTCGCGCGCACCAGCATCCTCTCCACCGACGAGATCGTCCGCGTGGCCGCGGTGGCCGCGGCATCCGGGATCACGACGTTCCGCCTCACCGGTGGCGAGCCGCTCCTGCGCGCCGACATCGTCGACGTCGTGCGGCGCCTTGCGGCGATCGAGGGTCCGAGCGGCCCCGTCGAGATTGCCCTGACGACCAACGGCATCCGGCTGGGGGAGGTGCTGCCCGACCTCGTCGCGGCGGGACTGCAGCGGCTCAACATCTCGATCGACACGCTCGATCGCGAGCGGTTCCGCGAGCTCACCCGGCGGGACCGGTTGGACGAGGTGCGCGCGGGGATCGCCGCCGCCGCGGCCTCGGGTCTGCGGCCGCTCAAGCTCAACGCCGTCGCCATGCGCGGCGTGAACGAGGACGAGCTCGCCGACCTGGTCGCCTTCGCGCTCGACCACGGCGCCGAGATGCGCTTCATCGAGCAGATGCCCTTGGATGCCGGGCACACGTGGGACCGCTCGCAGATGGTCACCCGCGACGAGATCCTCGCCGCTCTCGCCGCCCGGTGGACCCTCGATCCGATCCCCGGGCGGGGCGGAGCGCCCGCGGAGCGCTTCCTCCTCGACGGCGGTCCCGCGACGGTCGGCGTCATCGCCTCGGTCACGGCCCCCTTCTGCGGCGCGTGCGACCGGCTGCGGCTGACCGCCGACGGGCAGCTGCGCAACTGCCTGTTCTCGAACGACGAGTACGACCTGCTGCCCGTGCTGCGCGCGGCCGGCTCCGACGACGCCGCGATCGACGCCGTGCTGCACGACTGCGTCGCGGGCAAGCTCCCCGGCCACGCGATCGACGATCCGTCGTTCCTGCAGCCGCATCGCGGGATGAACGCGATCGGCGGCTGAGCCGCATCCGGCGCGCCCGGGTCAGGCCTCGATGCGACCTCCGGCGAGGCGCACCGTGCGGTCGACGAGTCCGGCCGGCACCTCGACGTGCGAGATCAGGACGACGGCCCGATCGGGACCGACGGCCGACAGCAGGTCGGTGAGCAGCGCATCCGAGGCGTCGACGTCGACACCGGCGGTGGGCTCGTCGAGCACCAGCACGGGGAAGCCGTGCAGCAGCGCCCGCGCCAGGGCGATGCGCTGGGCCTGCCCTCCCGACACGAGCGCGCCGCGCTCCCCGACGCGCGCGTCCAGTCCGCCGCGCTCGTGCAGCCAGTCGCCCAGACCGACCCGCTCCAGCACGGCCTCCAGCTCGGCATCCGTCGCGGTGTCGTGGGCGAAGAGAAGGTTCTGCCGGATGTCCTCGTCGAAGAGCATCGGCTGCTGTTCGCACAGTCCGACCGTCTCCCGTACGTCGTCCGGATCGAGATCGGCGACGTCGACGCCGCCGATCGTGTAGCGCCCGCGCACGGTGTCGAGGAAGCGGACCAGCACGTGCGCCACGGTCGTCTTGCCCGCGCCGCTGGAGCCCACCACGAGCACGCGCTCGCCCGGGGCGATCGACAGGTCGAGGTCGTGCAGCGCGTCCTCCCGCGCCGCCGGCCAGCGCGCCGACACGCCGTGGAGCACGATGCCGTCGCCCAGATCGGGGCCCGTGCCGACCGCCGGGACGGTGGCGACCGGGATGCCGGCCGGCACCGTGTCGGGCACCGCCTCGGCGATGCGTGCGGCCGCCGCGCGCACCTGACGCCAGGCGGATGCCGCCGCGGGAACGGCGGTGAAGACCTCGAACACGGCCATCGGCACGAGCACGACGACCGCGAAGGCGGGACCGGTGATCGTGCCGTCTCCGACGGCGCCCACCGTCGCGAGCACGGCGAGCAGCGACGCGGCACCGGCCAGCACCGACACGAGAGCCGTCGAGCCCGCCTGCGCGCCGGCGCGGCGGGTGACCGCGCGGCGCAGCTCCGCGTCGGCGGCGGCGATCCGTGCCGCGCTGCGCCCGGCCGCGCCGTACGCGGTCAGCACGTCGAGGCTCGCGAGATGGTCGAGGACGGCGTCGGCGAGCCGGGCCCGCAGCGGGGCGATCGATCGCTCGGCCCGCGAGCCGGCGAGCCATCCCCAGCCGACCGCGACGAGCGCCGCGACGACCAGGCAGGCCAGGAGGGTGAGCGCGGCCGGCCACCAGACGAACGCGACGAGCACGACGGCGCCCAGGGCGACGGCCGCCGACGACACGAGTGGCAGCACCACCCGCAGCGGCAGGTTCTGCAGCTCGTCGACGTCGTCGACGAGAGCGCCCAGCACCGACCCGCGGCGGGTGCGGGTGAGGCCGTCCGGGGCCAGCGGGATCAGCCGTCGCACGAGATCGGTGCGCGTGACCGCGAGCTGGCGCAGGGCCGCATCGTGGCTCGCGAGCCGTTCGGTGTAGCGGAAGGCCGCGCGGCTGAGGGCGAACGCCCGCACGCCGACGACGGCGGCCGACAGGTACATCACGGGGGGCTGCTCGCTGGCGCGGACGATCAGCCACGCGCTGCAGGCGAGGAGTGCGACCGCGGAAGCCTCGGACAGGAAGCCGGCGGCCGCGCCCGGCCAGAACCGTCGCAGCGACGGCATCGCGCGCCGGAGCACGTCGGTCGTCGTGGTCACCTCGTCACCTCCTCGGCGGAGACGGCGGAGACGGCGGGGACGGCGGCGCGGGTGACCTCGGCGCCGGTGACGGCGACCACGCGGTCGGCGATCTCGCGTGCACTGCGGCGGTGGGAGATGAGCAGCACCGTCGCGCCGGCGTCGGCGAGCTCGCGGATGCCGCGCCAGAGGGCGGCCTCCGTCGCGGCATCCAGGGCCGAACTGGGCTCGTCGAGGGCCAGCACCGACGCGTGGCCGCGCAGGTGCCGGTACACGGCGCGTGCGACGGCGACCCGCTGGGCCTGTCCTCCGGACAGACCCGCGCCCTGGACCCCGAGATCGAGGTCCGGGTCGAGCTCGTGCGCCTGCGCGATCCGCAGGGCGCGGACGACGAGGGCGCGCCGGGCGGCCGCATCGGCATCCTCGTCACCGAGCGCGACGTTCGCGGCGATCGTGCCGGCGACGAGTCCGGGACGCTGCCCCGCCCACGCGAGCCAGGTCGCCGACGGCAGCGCGCTCACCGGCATCCCGTCGAGCTCGGCCGTGCCGTCGAACCCGGCGGCGCCGAGCAGCGCCGCGAACACGCTCGACTTTCCCGCGCCGCTCGGCCCTTCCAGGAGCGTGACCGTTCCCGGCGCGGCGTCGAAGTCGACCGGTGCCAGCGTCGATTCCCCGCGGCGCACGCGGAGCTCGCGGACCACGAGGTGCCCCCGCGGCCCGGGAGGGAGCGCGGGCGCCGCGGCGCGCGCGGCCTCTCCGCCGGATGCCGCCGACGCGCGGGCCTCGTCGAGCACCGCGAACACGTCCTCCGTCGCGGCGACGCCCTCGGCGGCGGCGTGGAACTGCACGCCGACCTGGCGCAGCGGCAGGTAGGCCTCGGGGGCGAGCAGCAGCACGAACAGGCCGACGGCGAGCGTGATCGTCCCGTCGATGAGGCGGAAGCCGATGGACACGGCGACGATCGCCACCGAGATCGAGGCCAAGAGCTCGAGCGCGAAGCCGGACAGGAACGACACGCGCAGCACGCGCATCGTCTCGGTGCGGTAGGTGTCGGTGACCTTCTCGATCGAGCCGGCCGCGCGGTGCTGGCGGCCGAACACCGTGAGGGTCGACAGCCCCTGGACGGTGTCGGCGAAGCGTGCGGCGAGCCGCCCGAGCGTGCGCCACTGCCGTTGCTGGACGGTGCGCGTCGCGAGCCCGATGAGCACCATGAACAGGGGGATGAGGGGGAGGGTCAGCAGGACGGTGAGCCCCGAGATCCAGTCCTGCCACCACATGACGGCCAGCAGGACGGGCGTCGCGATGGCCGTGAGGACGAGCTGCGGCAGGTAGCGCCCGAAGTAGGCGTCGAGCGCCTCCAGTCCCCGTCCCGCGGTCACGGCCAGGCGGGCCGTGTTGCGTTCCGCGAGCCAGCCCGGGCCGAGGATGCCGACCGCATCCACCAGCTGCGCCCGCAGCTGGGCCTGCACGCGCGCGGCGGCCCGCGCGGACAGCACCTCGCGCGCCCACAGCAGCAGTGCCCGCACCACCACGACGCCGCCGAGGGCCAGGAGCGTCGCGGTGAGCTCGGCCCACGGCATCCCCTCGATCGCGCGGGTGATCGCGTGGGTGAGCAGCCAGGCGAACGCGACGACGACGGCCGTCTGCGCCGCTCCGATCAGGGCGATCGCGACGAAGAACGCGCGGGATGCCGACGCATACCGCAGCAGGCGCGGGTCGACGGGTCGCACGCGTGTGTCTGCCATCCTTCGATCCTGCCTCATCCTTCATCCCCCACGAGCCGCCATCACACGGCCGAGCCGCCACGTTCCGGCCGGCCGAAGCATGTCGGCTCGAACAGAACGTGGCGGCTCGGCGGTGAGTGTCAGTGCGCTTCGGCCAGCTCGGCCTTCTCGATCGTCGAGCGGGTGATGCGCTTGCGGAACACCCAGTAGGTCCACGCCTGGTAGGCGAGCACCAGCGGCAGGAAGATCAGCGCCGCCCACGACATGATCTGCAGCGTCATGGTCGTGCTGGAGGCGTTGGAGATCGTCAGGCTGAACGCGTCGTCGGTCGTCGACGGCATCACGTAGGGGAACAGGGCCAGCCACAGCGTGAGCACCGCGAAGACGATCGTCACGGCGCCGGCGGCGAAGGCCTTGCCGTCGCGGTCGGCGATGTTGAGCCACACCGACAGCAGCAGCGCGACCGCGGCGATGACGCCGCACGCGATGACGGCCCACAGCAGCGGCGCCTCGCGGCCCGCGGCGATGAAGATCGTCCAGACGACCGTGCCCGCGGCGAAGATCACGGTGGGGATCGCGAGCTTCTTGCCGAGCGCCTGCGCGTCGTGGTGCACCTGCCCGTCGGTCTTCAGGCCGACGAAGTACACGCCGTGCAGGAAGAACAGCAGCAGCGTCGTCACGCCCACCCACAGCCCATACGGGTTGAGGAGCGTGAACAGTGAACCGGTGAAGTTCTTGTCGGCGTCGATCGGCACACCCTGCACGATGTTCGCGACCGCGACGCCCCACAGCAGGGCGGGCACGGCCGAGCCGACCACGATCATCGCGTCGAAGCGGCGCTTCCACCGCAGGTCGTCGCGCTGGTGGCGGTACTCGAACGAGACGCCGCGCGCGATGAGCGCCAGCAGGATCAGCAGCAGCGGCAGGTAGAACCCGCTGAACAGCGTCGCGTACCACTCCGGGAACGCCGCGAACAGACAGGCGCCGGCGACGATGACCCAGGTCTCGTTGAGGTCCCACACGGGGCCGATCGTGTTGATCACCTGGCGGCGCGACACCTCGTCCTTGCCGAGGAAGGGCAGCGACATGCCGACACCGAAGTCGAAGCCGTCGAGCACGAAGTAGCCGACGAACAGCACTCCGACGATGAAGAACCAGAGATAGGCGAGGTCCATGTCAGCTCCTAGTAGACCGTGGACGGGGTCTGATCGACCGGGACGTCGGACGGATCGGGGTCACCGGGCTCGGGCAGCGGCTGCGGGCCCTCCTTGACCGTCTTGAAGATGAGGCCGAACTCGACCACCGCGAGGATCGCGTAGATCGCGGTGAAGGCGATGAGCGAGATCAGCACGGTCCAGCCGGGCACGTTGGGCGAGACGCCGTCCTCGGTGAGCATGAGGCCGAAGACGATCCAGGGCTGGCGTCCCATCTCGGTGAAGATCCAGCCGACGAGGATGCCGAGCAGGGCCAGCGGCGCCTGCCAGATGGCCAGCTTCCACATCCAGCCGGCGACGGGGCGCTTCGCCTTCTTGCGCGTCACCCACAGGCCGGCGACGGCGATCGCCGTGGCGAGCAGGCCGAAGCCCATCATCCAGCGGAAGGCCCAGTAGGTGACCCACAGGACGGGGGCGAAGTTGCCGTCGACCTGATCCGCGAACTGCGGGAACAGCTGCGTGGTGTAGAGCTGGTTGAGGTCGTTGATGCCCTCGACGCAGCCGTTGAAGTCGTGGGTCGAGAGGAAGGCGAGCACGTAGGGGACGCGCAGCGACCACACCTCGCCGGTGCCGTCGGGCGTGCCGATCGAGAAGATCGAGAACGAGGCGTCCGCGCCGCACGCGGTGTTGAACATCGCCTCCGCGGCCGCCATCTTCATGGGCTGGGTCTGCACCATCACCAGGCCCAGCTGGTCGCCCGAGAGGAACACGGCCACGAAGCCGGCGATCATCGCCCAGAGCCCGAACTTCAGCGCCGGGCGCAGCATCTCGACGTTCTGCTTGCGGGCGAGGTGCCACGCGGATGCCGCGATCACGACGCCGGCGGAGAACATGATGGCCGACGAGATCGTGTGGGGGAACTGCGTCAGGGCGACCGGGTTGGTCAGCACCTGCCAGAAGTCGGCCATCTCGGCGCGGTGGCCCGCGGCCGACATCTGGTAGCCCTTGGGGTTCTGCATGAACGCGTTGGCCGCGAGGATGAAGTAGGCCGACAGCCAGGTGCCGACGACCGTCATCCAGATGGTGAGCAGGTGGATGCGGCGGGGCAGCTTGTTCCACCCGAAGATCCACAGACCGATGAACGTGGCCTCGAAGAAGAAGGCCATGAGGCCCTCGAAGGCGAGCGGGGCGCCGAAGACGTCACCGACGAAGCGGGAGTAGCTCGACCAGTTCATGCCGAACTGGAACTCCTGCACGATGCCGGTGACGATGCCCATCGCGAAGTTGATCAGGAAGATCTTCCCGAAGAAGCGCGTGAGGTGCAGCCACTTCACGTCTCCCGTGCGGTGCCAGACCGTCTGGAAGATGGCGACGAACAGCGACATGCCGAGCGTGAGCGGCACGAAGATGAAGTGGTACAGGGTCGTGAGACCGAACTGCCATCGTGCGAGCAGCAGCGGATCCAGGAAGTCCATCGTCATCCTTCCGAGGGCGGGAGTCTTCTTCGAGACTGAAGCTACACAGGGTTTTCCCAGCCTTGGAGGCGCTGGGCCGTGAAAAAGAAAAGGGTTCTGATCAGGCCGTGGCCGGGGCGAACATCAGCTGGACGACGCACTCGCGCGGGTCGCAGGAGGGGCGCATCTCGTCGACCGCGAGCGGTCCGCCGGCGGCGGCGAGCACGCTCTGCATGAGGCCCAGGTGCACCTGGCAGAGCATCTCGCGGTGCTCCGCCTGTGACGAGGCGTGCGCGCACGGGGTCAGGTCGACCGTCAGCTCCCGCTCGTCGACGAGCGGGTCGAAGCCGGCGTCGATGAGGTCCTCGACCAGGGCGTCGACCTGGTGCAGCGCGTCGGTGTCGAGCTCGGGCGCCGCGCCGGGGAGCACCCGCCGCATGAGGTCGCCGCGTTCGGCGGCGGCGCGCACCTTGCGCCGCTGGATCGGGCTCGAGGCGCGCACGCCGTCGGCCGCGCTGTAGAGCACGCGCGGACGCCCGCGGGTCGTGCGGTGCTCCGCTGCCGAGACGACGTATCCCTCGTCGATCAGGCGCTGCAGATGCTCGCGCACGGTGTTCGGATGCAGCCCCGTCGCATCGACGATCTCGGTGATCGTGCGACGCGGCTGCTCCTGCACGAGGTGCAGGATCTCGACACGTGAATAGCTGGAAATGGCGCTGTACCCAACCGGGCGACCTGTGGTCATACCTCACATTATTCACGGTGACGCCCCCCACCGCCACCCCCGAAATCCGGCGCTTTCTTCCGGTCCCGCGGAAGCTCCGCATCCGCTCAGCGCGACCTCAGGTCTGCGCCCCTAGAGTCGGAGCATGCAGATCTGGCAGTTGCCGATCATCGGTGGTGCCGTTCCGATCGTGGTCCACGCCGTGGCCGCCGTGTTCCTCGCCGTCGTGCTCGTGCGCCGGTGGGATCGACGCGCCCTCCTGTGGGCGGTGATCGGCGCGGTCGCCGGGGCCGGCCTCGCGGTGCTCGCGGTGCACCTCGTGGACCGCTCGCAGGTGTTCGGCGCCGACCCGCTCCCCGCGTTCGTGCTCCAGTGGGCGGCCGGTGCGCTCGCGGCATCCGGATGGGCGATCGGGGCGATGGTCGGTGCCCGTCCGTGGCGGCGGATCGTGTCGGCGGTGGCCGTCCTCAGCTTCCTCGTCTCCGCGACGATCGGGGCCAACGCCTCCTTCGGGCTCAACCCGACGCTCGGCACGCTGTTCGGGATCGCGGTCGACAACAGCATCGATCTTCCGCACGCCGACAACACGAACGGGGCGGCGCCGGCCGTCCCGCTCGCGCAGTCGTTCGTCCCGCCCGCGGGGATGCCGCAGAAAGGCACCCGCGGAACCCGGAACATCCCCGCCACGGCATCCGGGTTCGACGCGCGTCCGGCGGGCATCTACCTCCCGCCCGCCGCCCTCGTCCCGAACGCGCCGGCGCTGCCGCTGGTGATCATGATGATGGGCCACCCCGGCAACCCCGACCCGACGGCGATCAGCGACGTGCTGGACGACTTCGCGGCGCGCAACCACGGCCTGGCGCCGATCGTGATCGTCGCAGACCAGGTGGGCTCGGCGGTCAACGACACTGCGTGCGCCGATTCGAGCGCCTACGGCCGCGCCCGCACCTACGTCACGCAGGACGTGGTGGCGTGGGCCAAGGCGAACCTGAACATCATCCAAGACCCCGCCTACTGGACGATCGCGGGGTACTCCAACGGCGGCGGCTGTGCGCTGTCGTTCGGTGCCGACTACCCCGGACTCTGGAAGAACATCCTGGACATCTCGGGGGAGCCGTTCCCCGGCTCCGAGCAGGTGGAGAACATCACGAAGACGATCTTCGGCGGTGACGCGGCCGCGTTCGAGGCGTCCAAGCCGGTCAACGTCCTGGCCGCCGCGCCGGCGGGCACGTATGCCGGAATGACCGCGGTGTTCACCGCGGGAGCGGACGATCCGACCTATCGCGCCCACGCCGACGCCGTCGCGGCCGCCGCGCAGAAGGCCGGAATGACCGTGACGCGCTACGACATCCCCGGCGCCGGTCACACCGGCGACGCGTTGAAGCTCGGGATCGTGGAGGGTTTCACGGTGCTGTACCCCGTGCTCGGGCTCTCCGTGACGCCCGGCGGGTGACGACGCTTTTACCTTCGCGTCGGCGTCGCGTCAAGATCGGCGACCTCAAGATCTGCGCAAGATTTCCGCAGGCCGAGAGTGCCTCGGACGGCGTTCCCGGGTCGTATGCGCGTGAATGTTGAGGATGCCGCAAGATTCGCGCCGATCGCTGTCTCGTACGAGCCGAACCACGTAGCGTCGTCAGTACGCGAGCCGGCGCCCGAAGTCGGCCAGCGCATCGATGAGGGCGATCGCCGGTCTGGGGGGATACGGCGGTCGCCTTCATCGTCCGTCCGGCACCGACGGCGGCGCGCGGTCACTCCGGCGGTCGGCTGAAGGTGATGTGGGTCACGCCGCTCTCGGCCGCTTCCGACGTCACGCGGTAGCCGTTCTCCAGCCCGCGGAGGTCGTCCCACAGGCGGATGCCGCGCCCCAGCAGGATCGGCACGACCGCCACGTGGATGTCGTCCACGAGCCCTTCGTCGAGGAAGTCGCGCGCCGTGGTGGCCCCACCGCCGATGCGGATGTCGCCGCCGCCGGCGACGGCGCGCGCCCGGGCCAGGGCGTCGTGCGGGCTCGCGTCGAGGAAGTGGAAGCTCGTGCCGTTGGCCATCTCGATCGATGCCCGGGGTGTGTGGGTGAGGACGAACACGGGGATGCGGAAGGGCGGCTCCTCGCCCCACCAGCCGCGCCACTCGGGGTCGTCGCCGTGCTCGTGCAGACCGAACATGCCGGCGCCCATGATCTCCGCGCCCAGGTCGGCGAAGTAGCGCATCGCGTAGCGGTCGTCGACGCCGGTCGTGCCGGCGCCCGACGAGTCGTGCAGCACACGCTCGCGGAAGGTGCGGGTCGCCGTGTAGTCCCGCGTCAGCCGCATCCAGTCCTCACCGAACGGGTTCTCGGGCGTCTGGTCGGTGGTGGTGGCGAAACCGTCGAGGGAGATGTTCAGGTCGAGGCGGACGCGGCTCATGGTCACCAGCGTCGATCATCCCCGTCGCGGCGTCAATCGCCGATCCGGACGTCATGCCCGTCTGCGGAGACACGCACCGGATTCGGATGCCGTGGCATCCGCCGTCCGAATCCGATGCGTTCCTCCGCATCCGCTCCCTACGCGGAGGCGAGGGTGGACTGCCAGCCGAGCGCCGGGGCGACGTGGCGGGCGAAGGACTCGATGATCCGCAGGTTGAACTCCACGCCCAGCTGGCTGGGGATGGTGAGCATGAGGGTGTCGGCGGACATGACCGCGGCATCCTGTCGCAGCTGCTCGACGAGCACGTCGGGCGCCGCGGCGTAGGTCTTGCCGAAGGTCGAGCGGAAGCCGTCGATGTAGCCGATGCCGTCGCCCTCCTGGCTGTGGCCGAAGTACAGCTCGTCCTCCGCGGTCGTGATCGGGAACACGGAGCGGCTCACCGAGACACGGGGCGTGCCGGTGTGCCCGGCCTCGGCCCAGGCGGCGCGGAAGCGGTCGATCTGCTCGGCCTGCAGAATGTCGAAGGGACGGCCGTCCGCCTCGGTCACGAGGGTCGAGGACATGAGGTTGAGGCCCGTGCGCCCCGCCCACTCGGCCGTGTCGCGCGAGCCCGCGCCCCACCACACGCGCGAGCGCAGCCCGGGCGAGTGCGGCTCGATGCGCTGCAGGCCGTGGCCGCCGCCGAACGGGGAGTTCGCGTCGCGCTCGGCGAGGCCCTCGCCGTCGATCGCGCGGAGGAAGAGGTCCATGTGCTCGCGGGCGAGGTCGGCCCCGCGGGGGTCTGCCCCGGTGTAGCCGAACTTCTCGTAGCCGCGCACGACCGTCTCGGGTGAGCCGCGGCTCACGCCGAGCGCCAGGCGCCCGTCGGAGATGAGGTCGACGGCGGCGGCCTCCTCGGCGAGGTAGAGCGGGTTCTCGTAGCGCATGTCGATGACGCCGGTGCCCACCTCGATCCGCTTCGTCTTGGCGGCCATCGCCGACAGCAGCGGCATGGGGGCGGCCTGCTGGCGCGCGAAGTGGTGCACGCGCACCGCGACGCCGTTGACGCCGAGGTCGTCCATGCCCTGCGCGAGGTCGATCGCCTGGTGCAGCATGTCGCCGGCGGTGAGCTCGCGCCCGCCGCCGAGCGGGCCGTAGTGGCCGAAGGAGAGGGTTCCGAAGCGTTGCATGATGGGGGCAACGTTACGCTTCCCGCATCCATTCCACTGAATGGATGTCGCGGCCGCCGCGGGGACGCTCGACCGCGTCTAGCGTCCGTCGCGCACGCTGCGGACGAACGCCTCGACGTTCGCGCGCAGCGCGGCGATGCGCGCCGCGCGCGCGGCTTCCACGTCGAACCCGACGTAGGCCGACGCGGGGCGGCGGCGCGCGTTGTCGTTGCACTGGAAGCGATCGCACGCGAGCGTGCCGACCGTGTCGCCGCGGCGTCCGGCGTCACCCACGCGCTTCGCGGTGAACAGCAGCACGTCGTTCGGCAGGTGGATGTCGGCGCACCACGAGCATTGCGCGCGGCTCTTCGGCCGGGTGTCGGCCTGGCGCAGCAGCAGGCCGGTGGGCTCGCCGTCGAGCTCGACGACGACGTAGCCGACCAGCGCCAGCTTGCGGTCGCGGGTGCCGTAGAACTGCCGGGAGTCCCAGTCCGTGTCCGGGAAGTCGGACGGCAGGGTGAGGCTGCGGCGTTCGGACTGGGTGACGTTGATGAGCGAGGCGCGGATCTGCGCTTCGGTGAGTGCGTGCATGAGCATGCCCTTCGGTGAGAGTCGTGCGAAGGCGGATGCCGCGGCGGCATCCGTGACGGAAGGTCGACGATCAGCGCCGGCCGCGTGCGAGACGCGGCTCACGGCGCCGGGGCGACGTCACCTCTCATCGGCGAAGAGCTCGCCGATGACCTCCCTCTGGCCCGCACGGCGGGGGCCGTTCCCGATACTCACCCCTCCAGCGTACGCGTCCGGCCCTGCAACAGATCGGAATGCGCGGAACACGTCCGCCACGGCGGTGGTTGGATCCAGGTATGACCCGCATCGCGCACACCGACATCGACGTCTTCCCCCTCGCCCTCGGCGGCAACGTGTTCGGCTGGACGGCCGACCGCGAGGAGTCCTTCCGCATCCTCGACGCGTTCCACGCCGGCGGCGGCACCTTCATCGACACCGCCGACTCCTACAGCGCCTGGGCTCCCGGCCACAGCGGCGGCGAGAGCGAGACGATCATCGGTGCCTGGCTGGCCGAGCGCGGCCACGGCGACGTCACCGTCGCGACGAAGGTCAGCCAGCATCCGCAGTTCAAGGGGCTCGCGGCATCCACCGTGCGCGCCGCCGCGGAGGCGTCGCTCGAGCGGCTCGGCGTCGAGTCGATCGACCTGTACTACGCCCACTTCGACGACGCCGAGACGCCCTTGGAGGAGACGGTCGCGGCCTTCGGCCAGCTCGTGTCCGACGGCCTCGTCCGCTACACCGCCGTGTCGAACTACTCGGCCGACCGCATCCGCGAGTGGGTGCGCATCGCCCGTGAGCTGGGCGTCGCCGAGCCGGTCGCGATCCAGCCGCACTACAACCTCGTGCACCGCGAGACCGAGGACGACATCGTGCCGGTCGCCGAGGAGTTCGGCCTGTCGCTGGTGCCCTACTTCTCGCTCGCGAAGG
Source organism: Microbacterium sp. MPR-TSA4 (assembly GCF_058792815.1). NCBI lineage: Bacteria > Bacillati > Actinomycetota > Actinomycetes > Micrococcales > Microbacteriaceae > Microbacterium > Microbacterium sp. MPR-TSA4. The sequence continues at coordinate 51,561 of NZ_JBXAFF010000016.1, read as the reverse complement.
GTTTCCTGACGGGCAAGTACCGCTCGACGGATGCCGCTGCCCACGACACCCCGCGCGCGCAGGGCGCCGCGGTGTACGCGACCCCGCAGGGCCTGCAGATCATCCAGGTGCTGGAGCGCATCGGCACGGCCCACGACGTGTCGATCGCCGCGACCGCCCTCGGCTGGCTGCGCGCGAAGCCGACCGTCGTCGCCCCGATCGCGTCGGCGTCGAAGCTGTCGCAGGTCGCCGATCTGCTCGACGGCGGTCGCGTGGAGCTCACGGCCGACGAGGTCGCCGAGCTCGACGAGGTCTCGGAGTGGACGCCCACCGACATGTGAGCCCCCGGGCTGCGCGGTGTCGGATGCGGCGGGTACCGTGGCGGCATGCATCACCTGAGCCGGGAGCAGGCGCGTCGCATCGCCGTGCGGGCGCAGCTGCTCGACGCCGATCGTCCCGGAGACGTGGTCGAGGTCGGCGAGCAGCTCGGGTCCATCAAGATCGACCCGACGGCCACGATCGCGCCCGCCGAGCAGACGATCCCGTTCAGCCGCATCGGCTGGGGTTACGAGCCCGGTCAGCTCGTGAAGGCGGTCGAGGACGACCGGGCGCTGTTCGAATTCGACGGCCAGTTCCACGCGGCATCCCTGCTGCCGGCGATGCTCGCGCGGATGCGCGCGCGGGTCTTCCGCGCGCAGGCGGCGGGCTGGGTGGAGGCCAACGCGCGCTTCCGTGCCGACGTGATCGCGCGCCTCCGCGCCGACGGCCCGCTGCTGGCCGGTCAGATCGACGACACCAGCCAGGTCGCACACAAAGACGAGGCCGGCTGGTACGGCTCGAACCAGGTGCCCAGGATGCTCGACCTGCTGTCGTACGTCGGCGAGACCGCGGTGGTCCGTCGGGAGGGCCGCCAGCGCGTGTGGGACCTCGGCGAACGCGTGTACGCCGACGTCCCGGTGATCGACCCCGACGAGGCGACGGCGCTGCTGGAGGAGCGCCGGCTGCAGGCGGCGGGCATCGCCCGCCAGAAGTCCCGGTGGACCCCGGTGGGGATGGCGGGGGAGCCCGCGACCGTCGAGGGCTCGTCGTGGTCGTGGCGCGTCGATCCGGCGGCGCTGGCGGCTCTCGACGACGACGCCGGCGGTCGCGTCGCGATCCTCAACCCCTACGACGGCATGCTCTTCGACCGTCCGCGCCTGACCGAGCTCTTCGCGTTCGAGTTCGTGCTCGAGCAGTTCAAGCCGAAGGCGCAGCGCCGGTACGGATACTTCGCGCATCCCATCCTCATCGGCGACGGTTTCGTGGGGCTGCTCGACGCCGAGCTCGACAAGAAGAAGGAGAACCTCGTCGTCACCGCCGTGCACGAGTTCACGCCGCTGGAGCCGGAGGAGCGCGAGATGGTGGATGCCGAGATCGACGACCTCGCCGGATGGCTGGGTGTGCCCGTGCAGCGGGCGCGGTGAGAGGAGCGGGGCCGCATGATCGACGACGCCGTCCGTGACTGGCTGCTGGATTCAGACCCGACGTTGCGATGGCAGGTGCAGCGCGACCTGCTCGATCTGCCGGAGGACGTGTGGGCGCGCACGCGGTCGCGGATCGCCGTCGAGGGCGACGGTGCGCGCCTGCTCGCGCACCAGGATGCCGACGGCCGGTGGGCGGGGGGAGCGTTCTTTCCCGCCGACTTCGACGTCGACACGCAGGATCAGACGCCCGGTCAGCCGTACACCGCGACCACCTGGACCCTGACGACCCTCCGCGAGTGGGGCACCGATGCGGGCGCGCTCGGAGACACCGCCGATCGGCTGGAACGCAGCGCCCGGTGGGAGTACGACGATCTGCCCTACTGGGACGGTGAGGTCGACGTGTGCATCAACGCCATGACGCTCGCCAACGGCGCGTGGCTGGGGCGCGACATGTCGGCGCTGGCGGCGTGGTTTCCCGCGCACCAGCTCGCCGACGGCGGGTGGAACTGCGAATGGGTCGACGGTTCGGTGCGGTCGTCGTTCCACTCGACGATCAACGCCGTCCGCGGACTCCTCGCCTACGAGCAGCTCACCGGTGACGCCTCCCTCGCGGCCTCGCGCCGGCGGGGCGAGGAGTACCTGCTCGCACGCCGCCTGCGCACCCGCCTGTCGACGGGGGAGCAGGTCGGGCCGTGGACCGACGTCATCGTCCATCCTTACCGGGCGCCCTTCACCGCGCTCAAGGCGATCGACCACGTGACGGCCGCTGCGGTGCACGACGGCATCCCGCCCGATCCCCGCGCCGCCGACAGCATCGCGATCGTGCGCGCCGCCCGCCGCCCCGACGGCACGTGGCTCCAGGGCCATCACTTCGCCGGCGATGTCTGGTTCCCGCTCGACGTCGCCGTGGGCGAGCCGTCGAAGTGGGTCACCTTCCTCGCGCTGCGTGCGCTGCGACGCTGGGATGCCGCGTACGGCTGACGCGCGACGCGTCACACGACGAAACGCGATTCGCCCGTGACCGCGCCGTCCCGAGACGATGGGGACGTCGACGCGTCCCGAGCCGTCGGCGCGGACAGGAGGACGCCATGAGCAGGCGAGGATTCGCGACCCGACAGGTGCACGAGCGCGCACGCCGCGACGGCGACGCCCGGATCGCGACGTCCCGCGCGACGCCCATCTACCTGACCGCCGGTTTCGAGTTCGGCGAGTACGACGACGCGGCCGCGCACTTCGGTCGCGGCGAGGGCTACGCCTACACGCGCATCGGCAATCCGACCGTCGACGCCGTCGAGCACACCCTCGCCGCCCTCGAGGGCGGCTCTCAGGCGCTCCTGCTCGCGAGCGGCCAGGCCGCCACCACGGTCGCCTTGCTCGGACTGCTCGAGGCGGGCCAGCACGTCGTGTCCTCGACGCACGTGTACGAGGGCACCCGGGGCCTGCTGCGCGACAACCTCTCGCGGTTGGGCATCACGACGACCTTCGTCTCCGAGATCGACGACCTCGAGGCGTGGGAGGCCGCGATCCTGCCGACCACGCGCGTGCTGTTCGCCGAGTCCATCTCGAACGCCAGCAACCGCCTCGTCGACATCCCGGCGCTCGCCGACCTCGCGCACCGCCACGGGATCGCCCTGGTCATCGACAACACGTTCGCCACCCCGTACCTCGTCCGTCCGCTGGAGCTCGGCGCCGACGTGGTCGTCCACTCGGCGAGCAAGTTCCTCGCCGGGCACGGCAGCGTGCTGGGGGGAGCGATCGTCGACAGCGGTCGCCTCGACGAGACCAGCCTCGGACGGTTCTACCCGCATCTGACGGCGCCCGGTCGCGGCGGTGTCCCGAGCGTGTTCGAGCGGGTGGGCGGCGATGCGCGGATCGCGTATGCGCGCGAGGCCGTCGCTCCCCGGTTCGGTCCCACGCCGTCGCCGCTGAACGCCTTCCTGATCGGGCAGGGCATCGAGACGCTGAGCCTGCGCGTCGAGCGGCAGAGCGCGAACGCGCTCGCGGTCGCGCAATGGTTGGCGGGACGTCCAGAGGTGGCCTCCGTCGACTACGTCGGGCTCCCCGCCCACCGCGACCACCACCTCGCGCTGCGCGACCTCCCGGACGGCTTCGGATCCGTGTTCAGCTTCACCCTCCACGGCGACGCCGACACGGCCCGCGCGTTCGTCGAGGCCCTCGAGGTCTTCACCCACATGACCCACCTCGGCGACGTGCGGTCGCTGGTGCTGCACCCGGCATCCACGTCGCACGCCGCGCTCACGGATGCCGAGCGCGCCGCCGTGGGCGTGCACGACGGCACGCTGCGCGTGTCGATCGGCATCGAGGATGCCGCCGACCTCATCGACGACCTGTCGCACGCGCTCACCGTCGCCAGCGACGTGCCGGTCGCGGTCCTGGCATGACGCGTCCGCAGCACTTCGGCTGGTTCCTCGCGCGCGGCTTCGGGCCGCACGGGTGGGGTCATCCGTACCTGGACTGGAACTGGGACTGGACCCGGCCCGAGCTGTATCAGCAGTCCGTCCGCGAGCTCGAGCGCGCGGGGTTCGAGTTCGTGCTCATCGAGGACGCGCCCTCGCTCGGGTCGCCAGACACGATCGACCTGCGCATCCGCCACGCCTTCGGCGGTCCCAAGCTCGACCCGCTGCTGCTCGCCCCCTACCTCTTCCAGGCGACGCAGCGCCTCGGCGTGATCCCGACGGTCAACCCCGCCGCGTACCTGCCCTACACCGCGGCCCGCCAGTTCGCCACGCTGCAGCACCTGAGCGGCGACCGGCTGGGGCTGAACGTCGTGACCGACACCGGCAGTGCGCGCCATTTCGGCGATGCCGCGCCGCTCGGCCACGACGCCGCCTACGACCGCGCGGAGGAATGGCTGGCCGGTCTGCGGGAGCTGTGGAACTCGTGGGGGGAGGGCGCTCTCGTGCGCGATGCCGCGACCGGCGTCTACGCCGATGGCACCCGGCTCGACGCCGTCCGCCACCGCGGCGAGTACTTCGCCTTCGACGGTCCGCTCAACGCCGTGCCCTTCACCCGCGGGGAGCCGGTGATCGCCTCTCCGGGCGGGTCGGGCCGCGGGCTCGCGTTCGCGGGGGCGAACTCCGACATCCAGTTGGCGCTCGCTCCGCTCACCGAGCAGAGCGTCCGCGCGTACCGCGCGAAGATCCACGCCGCCGCGGTGGAGCGCGGGCGTGCGCCGTCGGATGTGACGGTGATGTTCGCCATCTCACCGGTGATCGTATCGTCGCCGGAGGAGGCCGATCGCCTGGTCGCCGCCTCCGCGCGGCCCGACGACGACGCGCTGCGCCTGATCGCGCAGCGCCAGTCCAGCGACCTGGAGACCGATCTGACCGCGCTCGAGCTCGACGCGCCGCTGCCGGCGGGACTGTTCGCGGATCACGTCTCGCAGGGATCCCTGCGCCGGCTCATCGGCGATCGGGATGCCGCGACCGCGCCGTTGCGCGCGCACCTGACCGCGCTCGCGCGGCTGGGGCGCATCTCGGACCGGTCGGGCTTCGTCGGTACGGCGGAGGAGTTCGCCGACCTCATCGAGGAGCTCGGCGACTGGGGCAACGACGGCGTGCTGCTGTGGGGCGACCTGCATCCGGTGACGATCCACCGCACGCTCGACGAGCTGGTTCCCGTGCTGCGTCGCCGCGGCATCCTCCGCGACGAGCTCTCGGACGGCGGCTTGCGGGCGAACCTGCAGTCGCTCTGACGCTGCTCCGGCCGGCACGGGCGAGGGGTGGGGCGTTTCCACTCGCTGCGCTCTGCGTTTCGACTCGCTGTGCTCTGCGTTTCGACTCGCTGCGCTCGCTCAACGACCGGGAGTTTGTAGCCCGGTCGTTGAGCGAGGAGCACAGCGACGAGTCGAAACGCAGAGGAGTCGAAACGCCCGACGCCTCAGCTCAGGCCGTTGGCCTTCAGCCAGGCGGCGGCGATGTCCTTCGTCGACTTCTGGTCGACCTTGGACTCGACGTTGAGGGCGACGAGGCCCTCGGGCGTCAGCTTCGCGTTGACCGCGTTGATGACATCCGCCGCGTCGGCGGGGAACGAGCTGCTCACGAGCGGGACGACGTGCGACGCGAGGAAGAGGCCCTTGGGGTCTTCCAGCGTGACGAGGTTCTTCGTCTTGATGCTCGGGTCGGCGCTGTAGACGTCGGCGAGCTGGACGCCGCCGGCGACGAGCTCGTCGACCGTGGTGTCCGCCGTCGCGCTGAAGCTCACGGTGACGCCGTACTTGTCCTTCAGGCCGGTGGGGCCGTAGGGGCGCTGCTCGAGCTCGGGCGCGCCGCCGAGCACGAGGTTCGGGACGTTGGCCAGGTCGGCGATCGAGGTGAGGTTGTGCTCCGCGGCGAAGGCCGCGGTCACGTTGTACGAGTCCTGGTCGGTCGCCGAGGCCTGGTCGAGGACGCTGAGACCCTCGGGCAGCGCCTTCTTGAGTGCCGCGTAGACGTCCTCGGTGGTGGTGGCGGTGGTGTTCTTGTCGAAGTACTGCAGCAGGTTGCCGGTGTACTCCGGCGTCAGCGAGATGGTGCCGTTCTGCAGCGACGGCACGATGGCGTCGCGCTGGCCGATGTTGAACTTGCGCTCCACCGTGTAGCCCGCGCCCTCGAGCGCCTGGGCGTAGATCTCGGCGATGACCTCGTTGGAGTAGTACGCCTGAGAGCCGATGGTGATGGTGGAGGCCGAGCCGGTCGCGTCGCCGGTGGCGGCGGGCTGCTCGAGGGAGCTGCTGGAGCCGCAGCCGGTGAGGGCGAGGGCGGTCACGGTGAGCGCTGTCGCCGCCAGGGCGAGCCGCGCTCCGAGACGGGAGGTGCGCAGTGCGGACATGAGAGGTGCCTTTCGTTGGGTGCTGTGGGAGGAGAGAGTCAGGATGCCGTGGCGGCCCGGGCCACGGGGCGGGAACGCGCCGTGCGGGCGGCGACGCCGCGGGGGACGACGATGCGCTGCAGCAGGGCGAACACGCCGTCGAGGACGAGGGCCAGCACGACGACGAGGATCGAGGCCCCGAGGATCTGGGCGGTGTCGCGCAGCTGGATGCCCTGGATGATGTAGAAGCCGAGGCCGCCCAAGCCCACGTAGGTGGCGATGGTCACGGTGGCGACCACCTGCAGGGTGGCCGAGCGCAGGCCGCCGATCAGCAGGGGCAGACCGAGGGGCACCTCCACCTTCCACAGGATCTGGCGGCCGGTCATGCCGACGGCCCGCGCGGCGGAGATGGTCGAGCGGTCGATCGCCTCGAACCCCGCGTAGGCCCCCGCGAGGATCGACGGGATCGCGAGGATCACGAACGCGACGACCGCGGCCTGGCTCTTGTAGACGACGCCGACGAGGAGGTAGAGCAGCACGACGAGTCCGAGTGTGGGGATGGCGCGCGCGGCGCCCGAGAGGGCGACGGCGAACTCGCGCCCGCGGCCGGTGTGCCCGATGGCCCACCCGGCCGGGATCGCGATCAGCGCGGCGATGAGCACCGAGCCGAACGTGAAGGCGAGGTGCTGGGCGATCGCCTCGGGCAGGGGCAGCGACCCGGTGAGGCGGTCGGGGGAGAAGATCCACGCGAAGGCGTCGGCGAACAGATTCATGCCGCCTCCGCGGAGTCGAGCCGACGGGCGGCGAGACGGCGCAGTGCGCGGCGCTCGGCCCGGCTGCCGTCGCGTCGCGGCATCCACGGCATGAGCACGCGTCCGGCGAGGACGAGCAGGAGGTCGAAGACGAGCGCGATGACCACGACGATCACCACGCCCGCCAGCACCTCGGGGATGATCCGGCGCTGGAGCCCGTTGGTGAAGAGGTAGCCGAGGTTCTCGACGCCGATGAGGATGCCGACGGTCGCGAGCGCGATCGTGGAGGTCGCGGTGACGCGCAGACCGGCCAGCAGCACCGGGCCGGCGAGCGGGAGGTCGACCGTCCAGAACCGTCGCCACGGGCCGTAGCCGACGGCGATCGCGGCGTCGCGGGTGGCGGCGTCGACGGAGTCGAGTCCATCGGTGACCGAGCGCGTCATGATCGCCACGCCGTAGACGGTCAGCGCGATCACGAGGTTGCTCTCGGAGAGATAGGGGATGCCGAAGACCGCCCACAGCAGCGCGAACAGCCCCAGCGAGGGGATCGTGTACAGCAGCCCGATCGTGGTGAGCACCGACCCGCGCAGCGCCGTGTACCGCCAGGCGAGCCACCCGAGGGGGAGCGCGATGACGAAGGCGGCGACGATCGCGATCGCGCTCTGGCGCAGGTGCGCGAGCGCCAGCGAGCCGATCAGATCGAGGTTGTTCGCGACCCAGTTCATGGCACCCCGTCGACGAGCACGCCCTGTGCCCGGCCCGCGGCATCCACGAGCACCGTGCCGTGCGCGGTCTTCTTCGGCGTCAGCGCGCGCGATCCGCGCTCGACCCCCACGAACTCGGCGACGAACGCGCTGGCGGGGTTCTCGATGATCTCGTCGGGCGTGCCGACCTGCGCGATGTGCGCGCCCTTCTCGAGGATCACGACCTGGTCGCCGAGGAGGAACGCCTCGTCGATGTCGTGCGTGACGAAGACGACCGTCTTGTCGAGGTCGCGCTGCAGGCGACGCGTCTCGGTCTGCAGCTCCTTGCGCACGATGGGATCCACCGCGCCGAAGGGCTCGTCCATCAGCAGGATGTTGGGATCGGCCGCGAGTCCGCGCGCGACGCCGACGCGCTGCTGCTGGCCGCCGGACAGCTGGCGGGGATAGCGGTCGGCGAGCGCGCGATCGAGTCCGACGATGTCGAGCAGCTCGAGCGCACGCGCACGCGCCTGCTTCTTGGGCGTGCCGTTGAGGATCGGGACGGTCGCGACGTTGTCGAGGACGCTGAAGTGGGGCAGCAGCCCCGCGCTCTGCAGGACGTAGCCGATGCCCCGGCGCAGCTGCACCGGATCGCGGTCGCGGATCGATTCGCCGTCGATCGTGATCTCGCCGCTCGTCGGCTCGACGAGCCGGTTGATCATGCGCAGGAGCGTCGTCTTGCCGCATCCGGACGAGCCGACGAAGACCGTCGTCTTGTGGGCGGGCAGGACGAGGCTGAAGTCGTCCACCGCGACGGTGCCGTCAGCGAATCGCTTCGTGACGGAGCGGAACTCGATCGCCATACGTCCTCCGGGCTCGGATTCAACCACCCAACCACATACCCCCGACACGGCGACAAGGGGCTGGAATCTGGCGTCACAGTCCGGTATGCGTGAGGAATGGATGTCCAAGAGTACGACCTCATCGTGATCGGAGCAGGACCCGTCGGCGAGAACGTCGCCGATCGGGCGGTACAGGGCGGACTGACGGTCGCGATCGTCGAGTCGGAGCTGGTCGGAGGGGAGTGCTCGTACTGGGCGTGCATGCCCTCGAAGGTGCTGCTGCGCGCGGGTGCCGCGCGCGCGGACGCCGCCGACGCGCCCGGGGCCCTCGCGAGCCCGCCCGCCGGCCCGGTCGACGTGCCCGCGGTGCTCGCGCGCCGCGACGAGATCGTGCACGACTGGAACGACTCCGGCCAGGTCGAGTGGCTCGACGGTGCGGGCATCGCGCTCGTCCGCGGGCATGGCCGCCTGAGCGCGGAGAAGGAGGTGACCGTCACGCGCGACGGTGCGGATGCCGCGGTGCTCCGTGCCCGCCACGCGGTCGCGGTGTGCACGGGGTCGGCGGCGCTGCTGCCCGACATCCCCGGGCTCGCCGCGGCCTCGCCCTGGACCTCCCGCGAGGCGACCGGTGTGCGGGAGGTGCCGGAGTCCCTCGTGATCCTCGGCGGCGGCGTCGTGGCGTGCGAGATGGCGACGGCGTACGCGTCGTTCGGCTGCACGGTCACGGTGCTCGCCCGCTCGGGGCTCCTGGGCTCGATGGAGCCGTTCGCCGGGGAGGCGGTCGCTCAGGCGCTCCGGGACGACGGCGTGGACGTGCGCACGGGCGCTCACCCGCAGGCTGTGTCGCGGGATGCCGCGACGGGCGCGGTCACGGTGACGCTCGCCGACGGCGAGGTGACGGCATCCGAGATCCTCGTCGCGACCGGGCGCGTCCCGCGCACCGGCGACGTCGGCCTCGAGGTCGCCGGACGGGAACCGGGGTCGTGGCTCGACGTCGACGACACGATGCTCGTGCGCGGCAGCGACTGGCTGTACGCGGTGGGCGACGTCAACCACCGCGCCCTGCTCACGCATCAGGGCAAGTACCAGGCGCGCGCCGCCGGCGACGTCATCGCCGCGCGCGCCCGCGGCGGCGAGGTCGACGACGCGCCGTGGGGTGCGCACGTCGCGACGGCCGATCACACGGCCGTGCCGCAGGTCGTCTTCACCTCACCCGAGGTCGCGGCCGTCGGACTGACCGCCGCGGAGGCCGAGGAGAAGGGGCTCGCGGCGCGCGTCGTCGACCTCGATCTCGCCAACATCGCCGGTGCCAGCACGCGCGCGGCGCACTACCGCGGGCAGGCCCGCGCCGTGGTCGACACCGACCGCGGCGTGCTCGTGGGGGCGACGCTCGTCGGAGCCGACACGGCGGAGCTGCTGCAGGCGGCGACGATCGCGATCGTCGGCGAGGTGCCGCTGACGCGGCTGTGGCACGCGGTGCCGGCGTACCCCACGCTCAGCGAGCTGTGGCTGCGGTGGCTCGAGGCGATCGGGCGTCCCGTCTGAGCGGACCCGACCGCCCCGAGCCGTCCGTTCAGCCCGCGAGGGCGGCGCGGAAGGTGTCGACGACGGGGGTCGTCGGGCGGCCGATGAGGCGCGCCAGCGTGCCATCCGTGTCGGCGAGGACACCGCCGCGGATGCCGTCCTCCATGCCCGCGACGAACTCGGCGGTCCCGGCATCCAGGCCGGCGCCCTGAAGGGCCGCGACGAAGTCGTCGCGCGAGACCGGAACGTACGCGACCTCGCGGCCGAGCGCCTCGCCGGCCGCGGCCGCGAGGTCGTCGTAGCCCAGGCTGCGGTCGCCGGCGAGCTCGTACACCTGGCCGAGGTGGCCGTCCTCGAGCAGCACGACGGCGGCGGCCTCGGCGTAGTCGGCCCGGGCGGCCGCGGCGACGCGACCGTCGGCGACGGAGGCGGCGATGACACCGGAGTCGGCCGCGCGCTGGAGGTCGGTGAGGTAGTTCTCGGTGTACCAGTCGTTGCGGAGGATCACCATCGGCAGGCCGCTCGCCGCGAGCGCCTCCTCGGTGGCCTTGTGCTCGGCGCCGAGGGCCCAGTCGAACGTGGTCGCCTTCGAGACGCTCGTGTACACGAACTTCTGCACGCCCGCGGCGACGGCCGCGTCGATGACGTTCTTGTGCCCGGCGAAGCGGCGACCGGCCTCGGAGGCCGAGATCAGCAGCACGGTGTCGACGCCCTCCAGGGCGGCGGCGATCGTGGCGGGGTCGTCGTAGTCGACGTGGGCGGTGCGCACACCGCGGGCGGCGAGGTCGTCGAGCTTGGCGACGGAGCGCGCGCCGGCGACGATGTCGGATGCCGTGGCGCCGCGCGTCAGCAGCGCGTCGACGACGAGGTGGCCGAGGTGCCCGCTGGCACCGGTGACGAGGATGGTCATGAGTTGGTCCTTTCGTTGGGGTCCGAGGGAGGGAACCCATACGGAGGATCAGTACATTCCGAAGAACATGTACCCACTTTCACGTAAGGTACCTACGTGATGGTTAGTCTTGCGGAAATACGCACCCAGAACGATCAGGCGTTCACGGAGAACTGTCCGACCCGGGTGGTCCTCGACCACGTCATGAGCAAGTGGGGCGTCCTCGTGCTGCTGGCGCTCAGCGAGGGCACCGCCCGCTGGGGCGAGCTGCGGCGCGCCGTCGACGGCATCAGCGAGAAGATGCTGGCGTCGACGCTGCGAACCCTCGAGGCCGACGGGCTCGTCGTGCGCACCGCCTACCCGGAGGTCCCGCCCCGCGTCGAGTACGCCCTCACCGCGCGCGGCGACCAGCTCATGGAGCGCGTCCTGCCGCTCATGAGCTGGATCGCCGACAACGCCGGCGAGATCGTCGGTCGCTGATCGCGCCGCGGGAGGATCAGCGCGTCGCGCGCGCCAGGTTCGCCCGCAGCTCGTCGGCGTCCTGGCGCACGACGTAGGCCGGCTGGTCGCGCTCGACGCGCCAGCTCTCGGCGACCGAGCCGATGTCGACGGTGTCGAAGCCGAACGCGTCGTAGAGCGCCGTGGCGAGTGCCGCGGCATCCGCGTGGTCGCTCGCGATCGCGAGGGCGCGTCGGCCGGGCGTGCCGGCGGGAGCGCCGGTGGTGAGGATGTCGGCGGCGGGGATGTGGTTGAACGCCTTCACGACGCGTGCACCCGCGAGATGGTCCTGGACGAGGGCGGTGGTGGTCGTGGTCTTGTCCTCGAGCGCGGCGATGCGACCGTCCCGCTCCCAGTAGTAGTTGTTGGTGTCGAGCACGATCTTGCCGGCCAGGGGGGCGGCCGGCACGTCGCCGATCGCCTTCAGCGGCACCGTGACGACGGCCCAGTCCGCCGCCTCCGCGGCCTCCGCGGCGGTCGCCGCGCGGGCGCGCGCGCCCAGACGGTCGACGAGACCGGCCAGCGTCTCGGGGCCGCGCGAGTTGCTGATCACGACGTCGTACCCGTGGGCGACGAGACCTTCCGCGAGCGCGCTGCCGATGTGTCCTGCTCCGATGATTCCCACTGTTGTCATGCGAGGGGCAACAGCCATGCCTCCTGTGCGCATTCCCCGTGGGTCCGCTGTCAAGACCTGGCGAGGAGGCGCCGCGCGCGACAGGCTGAGGTCATGACCGATGACACCACGGCCGCCCGCGCTCAGCGCCTGCGCGACCTGTACACCGCCCCCGAGATCCTCCGCGTCGTGAACGTGTGGGACGTCGTCTCCGCGCAGGCGGTGCTCGCGCTGCCCGAGACCCGCGCCCTCGCCACCGCCGGCCACTCGATCGCGGCATCCTTCGGATACGCCGACGGCACCATCCCGCTGGAGACGACGCTCGACATGGTCGGACGCATCGTGTCCGTCGCAGGCGAGGTGCCGGTCAGCGCCGACCTGGACGACGGCTACGACGAGCCCGGCGAGACGGTTCGCCGCGCCATCGGCGTGGGGATCGTCGGCGCCAACATGGAAGACCGCCTGCGCCCCTTCGACGAGTCGGTCGCGCGGGTCGCCGCCGCGGTCGCCGCTGCCGAGGCCGAGGGCGTGCCGTTCGCGCTGAACGCTCGCACCGACGCGATCGTGCGCGGCGGAGAGCGCCCGCCGGCGGAGTCGATCGCCGACGCGATCGCCCGCGGTCGCGCGTTCCTCGAGGCGGGCGCGACCTCGGTGTTCATCCCCGGCGTGCTCGACGCCGACGCGACCGCCCAGCTGGTCGCGGGCATCGGCGAGCGCGCCGTCAGCGTGATCGGCCTGCCCGGAGCGCTCGCGGCCGCCGACTACGAGAAGCTCGGCGTCGCCCGCATCTCGTACGGTCCGCTGACGCAGCGCGTCGCGCTGACCGCGTTCCAGGACGTCGCCGCCCAGCTCTACGCCGACGGGGTGATCCCCGAGGGGACACGCGCGCTGAACTGACGGACGGCAGCCCGGCGACGGGGGAGGAGGATGGAGGCATGTCGCGTTCCGCCTCCCTCCTGCTCGCCGCCGCCCTCGACGTCGCGCTCGTGATCACCTTCGCCGCCGTCGGCCGGGCCAGCCACGACTCCGACGTCTGGACGGGGCTCGCGACGACGGCCTGGCCGTTCCTCGCCGCCCTCGTGCTGGGATGGCTGATCGCCCAGGGGTGGAAGGCGCCGTTCGCCCTCGGGCGCACCGGCCTGCCCGTGTGGGCGGTGACCCTCGTCGGCGGCATGCTGCTGCGGGTGGCGTCCGGTCAGGGCATCGCGGTCTCGTTCGTGATCGTGGCGGGCATCGTGCTCGCGGTGTTCCTCCTCGGCTGGCGGCTCGTCGCGCTGCTGCTGCGCCGGGCCACGACGCGGCGCCGCGCCGCGTGAGGCGCCCCCGCGAACTACGCTGAGACGATGCCCGACTCCACCGCGATCCGCGCCCACGCCGAGGATCTGGCCGCGTTCGTCGCCGCCTCGCCGTCCAGCTTCCACGCCGCCGCGGAGGTCGCGCGACGGCTTCGGGATGCCGGGTTCACGGCGCTCGCCGAGGACCAGGCGTGGCCGCACGCTGCCGGCGGCAAGCACCTCGTCGTCCGCGACGGCGCCGTCATCGCGTGGGTCGTGCCCACACGGGCGGACGCCGCGACGCCGGTGCGCGTGTTCGGTGCGCACAGCGACTCGCCGGCCTTCAAGCTCAAGCCGAAGCCCACGACGGGCCGCCTCGGCTGGCTGCAGGCGGGCGTCGAGATCTACGGCGGACCGCTGCTGAACTCGTGGCTCGACCGCGAGCTGCGCCTCGCCGGCCGCCTCGTCCTCGACGACGGCACGACCGCGCTCGCCGCCACCGGGCCCCTGCTGCGCCTGCCGCAGCTCGCGATCCACCTCGACCGCGAGGCGAACGACCACCTCGCCCTGAACAAGCAGGCCCACACCCAGCCCGTGTGGGGACTGGGCGACGCGGCATCCGCCGATCTGCTCGGCGAGCTCGCCGACGCGGCCGGCGTGGATGCCGCGCGCATCCGCGGCTACGACGTCGTCACCGCCGACGCGGCCCCGGGCGCGGTCTTCGGCAAGGACGACGCGTTCTTCGCGAGCGGACGCCTCGACGACCTCGCCTCCGTGCACGCCGGGGTCGTCGCCCTCGCCGCTGCCGACGCCGACGCCGACCACATCGCGATGCTCGCCGTGTTCGACCACGAAGAGGTCGGCTCCGCGACCCGCTCCGGGGCGGCGGGGCCGTTCCTCGCCGACGTGATCGAGCGGATCCAGCTCGGGCTCGGAGCCGATCGCGACCAGCAGCTGCGGGCGCTCGCGGCATCCTGGTGCGTCTCGAGCGACGTCGGCCATTCGGTGCACCCGAACTACCCCGACAAGCACGACCCGGTCGTCCAGCCCGTGCTCGGCAGCGGCCCCATCCTCAAGATCAATGCGAACCAGCGCTACGCGACGGATGCCGCGGGCGCCGCCGCCTGGCACGGCTGGTGCGACGCGGCCGGGGTCGTCTCGCAGGAGTTCGTCTCGAACAACGCCGTGCCGTGCGGGTCGACCATCGGCCCGATCACGGCGACGCGTCTCGGCATCCGGACGGTCGACGTCGGCATCCCGATCCTCTCGATGCACTCCGCGCGGGAGCTCGCCGGGACGGCGGATCTCCACGCGCTCACGCGGGTGGCGGCGGCGTTCTTCGCCTCCGACGGGTCGCATCGGGTACACTGAAGCGCTGTGTCCCCGACGGGGACGCGAAGTGCATCTACCTGCTCCACCCAGCCATCCGGCCGCGACGTCGCGGCGGGAACGCGGCCCCGGATCCATTCGGAGGGCAAGGCGGCACGTGAATAACGAGCCGATGTCCCGGAGGATTCTGTGCACCACCCCTCGACCGCACGCGGTCGGCAGTCGCTGATCGCGCACACCGGCTGGTCGTACTGGCCGATCGCCTTCATCGCGCGTCTGCCGTTCGCGATGATGACCGTCGGCGTGCTGATGCTCGTCGTCCACGCCACCGGCTCCGTCGGCTTCGGCGGGCTGACCTCGGCGGCCGTCGGCATCGGCGTCGTCATCGCCGGCCCGATCATGGGCGACCTCGTCGACCGCCACGGCCAGCGCCGTGTGCTCGTCCCGATCGGCCTCGCGAACGGTCTGCTGCTGGCCGTGTTCCCCCTCGTCGCGACCGGCGGGATGCCCGAAGGGGTGGTCCTGGCCGCCGCCCTCGCGATCGGGCTCACCGGTCCGCAGGCCGCCGCGATGTCGCGCAGCCGCCTGCTCGCGATCGTCGCGGCCCGCATCGCCCCGGAGCGCCGCACGACGACCACGGCACGGTTGATGTCGTACGAGTCGGCGGCGGATGAGACCGCGTTCGTGATCGGCCCGTTCCTCGTCGGCATCCTCGCCGCCCTCATCGCGCCGTGGGCGCCCATCGCGATCGCGGCCGCCCTGAGCTTCGGGTTCGTGCTCGCCTTCGCGCTGCACCCCACGGCCCGGATGCTGCAGAGCCGCGCCGACGCCGACGCGGAGCGCGCCTCGTTCCGCGCGGTCCTGACGCGGCCCCTGCTCGTCCTCGTCGCGGCGACCTTCGCCGTCGGCATGTTCTTCGGCTCCACGCTCACCTCGCTGACCGCCGTCGCCCGCGACGCGGGAGACGAGGCGCAGGCCGGTCTGCTCTACGGCCTGATGGGCATCGGCTCGGCCGTCCTCGCGCTCGGCGTCGTGCTGCTTCCCGCGCGCTTCGCGCTGCGTCACCGGTGGCTGGCGTTCGCGGCCGTGCTGACCGCGGCATCCATCGGGTACGCGACCGCGGCGGGACTGGGCGCCGTGGCCGTGTGGCTGCTGGTGATGGGGCTCGGCGTGGGGCCGACCCTCGTGACCCTGTTCTCCCTCGCCGGCCACCGCGCGCCGCAGGGCCGTTCGGCGACGACCATGACGCTGCTGAGCTCGGCGCTGACGCTGGCGCAGGCGCTGTCGGCCGCGTTCACGGGCTGGCTGGCCGAGCAGGTGTCGGTGGGCGTCGCGATGGTCGTGCCCGCCGTCGCCGCCGCGATCGTGCTCGCGCTCGGCGCGTGGAACGTCGCGATCGAACGCCGCCGCCCGGTCGCACCCGTTCATCCGTCCGGCGAGGTCGCTGTGCCGGCGGCGTGGCGGCACGACGGGACGGACGAACGCGCCCGCGTGCGCTGACGCGTAGACTCGCGACCCATGACAGAGGATGCCGCAGCCCGCACGATCGTGATCACGGGGGCCAGCAGCGGCATCGGCGCCGCCGCCGCGCGTCAGCTGGTGCTGGCCGGGCAGCGCGTGGTGATCGTCGGCCGTGACCGGCGTCGTACGCAGCTGGTCGCCGGCGAGCTGGGCATGCCGTTCCACGTCGCCGATTTCGCCGTGCTCGCCGAGGTGCGCGCGCTCGCGGAGGAGCTGCTCGCCGCCCATCCGCGCATCGACGTGCTCGCCAACAACGCCGGCGGCATCTTCGGCGACCGCACGGTGACGGTCGACGGCCTGGAGGCGACGTTCCAGACCAACCACCTCGCGCCGTTCCTGCTCACGAACCTGCTGCGCGAGCGCCTGGTCGACAGCGGAGCCTCGGTCATCCAGACCTCGAGCGTCGCCGCACGCCGCTTCGCCCGTTGGGACATCGACGACCTCAACGCCGAACGGCGCTACTCCGCCAGTGCGGCCTACGGAAACGCGAAGCTGGCGAACGTGCTGTTCACGAAGGAGCTCGCCCGGCGCTGGGGCGGCGACGGGGTCGCGGCGGCCGCCTTCCACCCGGGGGTGATCGGCAGCAGCTTCGCGTCGACCGCGAAGGGCGCCTGGCGGTTCCTGTACACGAACCCGGTCACGAGCCGGCTGCTGACGTCGGTGGACGTCGGCGGCGCGCGACTGGCCTGGCTGGCGCTCGGCAAGCCCGGTCTGGACTGGGAGTCGGGCGGCTACTACGAGGCCAACCGCCCGGCCCGGACCTCGCCGCTCGCCGCCGATCCGGTGATGGCGGGGCGCCTGTGGGAGCGCAGTGCGGAGATGGTCGGTCTCTGACCTCGTTCATCCGTCCCGCGTGGTCGCCACGGCGGCGCGGAAGCGGCGGAACGGGACGGACGAACCGGCGGTCACTCGACGAAGCGCACCCAGTTCGCGCCGCGGCCGGTCTCGGCGCGCTGGCGGCGCTCGAGCTGCGCGCCGTCCGCCGCGTAGAGCGTGACGGTCGTCGACTTCTCCCCGGCCGCGACGAGGTAACGCCCCCCGAGGCCCGTGGCGAAGCCGCGAGGCTGCTGCTCGGTCACGGTGAAGGACTCGGCATCCGCGACCGTCCCGTCCGCGGCGACCGGCACCGCGGCCAGCGTGCTCTCGGTGCGCTCCGACGCCCACAGCACCGCGCCGTCGGTGCCCCAGTGCAGGTCGGCGCCCCAGATGTAGTGATGGGCGAGCGGGTCGGCGCCGAACTCGCTGTGGCCGAGGCCCTTCGACCTGTCGAAGGCGGATGCCGCGCCCACGAGCTCGAGCGTTCCCGCGGCGGTGTCGCGGCGGTAGTGCAGCACCTCGCCGGAGAACTCGGTCAGCACGTACACGGCATCCTGCGCGTCGTTGAGCACCAGGTGGCGCGGGCCGCTGCCGGCCGGGGCCGCG
The DNA here is from genome assembly GCF_058792815.1 of Microbacterium sp. MPR-TSA4. Taxonomy (NCBI): domain Bacteria; kingdom Bacillati; phylum Actinomycetota; class Actinomycetes; order Micrococcales; family Microbacteriaceae; genus Microbacterium; species Microbacterium sp. MPR-TSA4. The sequence continues at coordinate 33,963 of NZ_JBXAFF010000016.1, read as the reverse complement.
GCGGTCGCGGGCTCGAGCGGGACGAGCGAGAGGTCGTCGGCGAGGGCGTACTGGGCGACGAGGTCGGCTCCGAGCGAGACGAAGTACGCGAAGCGGCCGTCGGCGCTGGCGAGCACGGAATGCAGGTTCGGGTAGGCGATCCGCGAGACCGGCGCGCCGACGGAGCCGTCCGCGACGGGGCAGCTGATGCCGTAGCCGCCGCCGTAGCTCGCGCCCAGGAGGGCGGTGCCGTCGCGCGTGAGCGCCAGGTAGTTCATGCCGCCGCCCGGCAGGTCGAGCCGCGACACCGTCGTCAGCCGACCGCTCTCGCGATCGAGCGCGAGGGTCACGATCCCGGCGGGCTCGCCCTTGACCGCCGCGTAGACCAGGTCGCGCGCGGCGTCGACGGCGAAGGTCGAGCATCCGGTCAGACCCTCGGTGACGGCGAGCCGCTCGAGGGCGCCGTCGGCGAGGCGGAAGGTCGAGATCGAGCCGTCCGCGGCGTTGGCGACGAGGACGAGGGGAGTCGTTGCGGTCATGGCTCCAGCGTAGGCGGCGGCGCGTACGCTGGAGTCACCGCAGCGACGACCGGAGGACTGACCATGGCGCGCATCCTGCTCATCGGCGGACACGGCAAGGTGGCCCTGCTCCTCGAGCCGCTCCTGGCCGACCGGGGCCACGAGGTCACCGCCGTCATCCGCAACCCCGCCCACGAGCACGAGGTCTCCGCCACCGGCGCGCACCCGCTCGTCGCGGATGTCGAGCGTTTCGACCTCGACCGGCTCACCGGGCTCGTGAGCGGCTTCGACGTCGTCGTGTGGTCGGCGGGCGCGGGCGGGGGAGACGCCGCCCGTACCTACGCGGTCGACCGCGACGCGGCGATCCGCACGATCGACGCCACGCGTGCCGCGGGGGTCTCTCGCTTCGTGATGGTGTCGTACTTCGGCGCGGGGCCCGATCACGGCGTCGACCCCGAGGACGGGTTCTACGCGTATGCCGAGGCGAAGGCCGCCGCGGACGAGCACCTGCGCGCCAGCGGCCTCGCCTACACGATCGTCGCGCCGTCGGCGCTGACGCTCGACCCGCCGGCGGGGCTCATCGACGTGGATGCCGAACGGAGCGCGTCGGTGTCGCGCGCCGACGTCGCGGCCGTGATCGCCGCGGTGATCGACGAGCCGTCGACCGTCGGGCGGACGATCCGCTTCAACGCGGGCGCGACCCCCATCGCGTCGGCGCTTCGGCGCTGAGCTCCGAGCCGCGGCATCCCGGTCGCCCGCGCGCTTCAGCGTCTACGCTGGAACCATGAGCAGGAGCACTCTCGGGACCGTCGTCGGGGTCGTCGTGGCGATCCTCATCGCGTGGGTACTGGTGAACGTGGTCTTCAGCGTGCTGTGGTTCATCGCGAAGATCGGCGTCGTGCTCGTGGTCGCCGTGATCGTGTTCTTCTTCCTGCGCGGCGCCTTCGCCCGCGGCGACGACTGATCGCCGCCCGCTCCGTGCCCGCTGCTACGGTCGAGGGGCGCGGACCGCGAGAGGACGCGTGGATGCCGAGGGAGGCAACGTGACGGAACGGACCAGCTGGATCCTCGTCGACGGTGAGAACATCGACGCCACGCTCGGCGGATCGATCCTCGGTCGTCGACCGCAACCGGACGAGCGACCGCGCTGGGACCGCCTCCTCGGGTTCCTCGAGGAGCGGTGGCAGCAGCCGGTGCGCGGGCTGTTCTTCCTCAACGCCTCGACGCACCTGCCGATGCCGTTCGTGCAGGCGCTGCTCGCGCTCGGCTACACGCCCGTGCCCCTGTCGGGTCCGAGCGACGCGAAGGTGGTCGATCTGGCGATCCAGCGGACCCTCCGCGCGCTTCGCGATCGCGGGGGCGACGTCGTGCTCGTCAGCCACGACCGCGACTTCGTCGACGATCTCGCCGTCCTCGCCGACGAGGACCGGCGGGTGGGCCTCATCGGATTCCACGAGTTCCGCAGCAGCGAGTTCGCCGCCGTGCCGGGCCTGGAGTTCTTCGACCTCGAGTACGACGTGCACGCGTTCGACGCCGTCCTGCCGCGGGTGCGGGTCATCCCGATCGAGGAGTTCGATCCGCTGCAGTTCCTCGGCTGAGACCGCGTCGCGCCGCCCGCGCCGCTGCTCGGATTCCAAGCCCGCACACAGACGAACGATATATCGTTGACTATCGTCGAATCGTCGACGCGACATCGGGAGGCATCATGAACGACTCATTCGCAGGTGCAGACTTCGGCGGACGCCGGCCGGGAGCCCACGGCTTCGGCGGGCGCGGGTTCGGCGCGGGAGCATTCGGCGGAGGTCCGGGCGGCATGTGGGACGCGATGGAGAACCTCCGCGCGTCGTTCGAGCAGCGCACCGGCCCGCGCATGGGACGCGGGGACGTGCGCGCGGCGGTGCTCGCACTGCTCGCCGAACAGCCCATGCACGGCTACCAGATCATCCAGGAGATCGAGCAGCGCAGCGGCGGGGCGTGGAAGCCCAGTGCGGGCTCGGTGTACCCGACCCTGCAGATGCTCGCCGATGAGGGCCTGATCGCCGCCGAGGAGGCGAACGGGCGCAAGACCTACAGCCTCACCGACGCGGGTCGCGCCGAGGCCGACGCGGCCGCGGAGCGGACGGCACCGTGGGAGACGCCGGGCCAGCGCGACGGCGGGCGCATGAGCGCGCTGCCCAAGGCCGGGTTCGAGCTCGCTCAGGCCGTCGCGCAGGTCGGACGCACCGGCACGCCCGCGCAGGTGCAGCAGGCCGTGGATGTGCTCGACGAGGCGCGTCGCCGCATCTACGCCCTCCTCGCGCAGGACTGACCGGCGTGCCGTCCGGGTCCCGCGCGCGATACCGGCGCATCCTCCGCTTCGCCGCACTGTCGCTGGCGCAGACCTGGTGGTACGACCTGTTCCTCCCGCGCGTCGGGCTGCGCCGGCTGGCCGAACGTTCGCGCAGCGCCCGGATGCAGCGCATCGCACGCCGCTTCCACGCGCTCGCCGTCGACCTCGGCGGCCTGATGATCAAGGTCGGGCAGTTCATGTCGTCGCGGCTGGACGTGCTGCCGCCGGAGATCACGCAGGAGCTGGAAGGGCTGCAGGACGAGGTGCCGCCGGTGCCGTTCGCGCTGATCCGCGCGGCCGCCGAGGCCGAGCTGGGCCTGCCCCTCGAACGGGCGTTCGCCTGGTTCGACGAGTCGCCGGTGGCGGCGGCATCCCTCGGGCAGGCGCACCGCGCGCGGCTCACGCCGGCCGATGCGACGCTCACCGGTTACGGCGCGGTGATCGTCAAGGTGCAGCGGCCCGGGATCGATGAGATCGTCGAGGTCGACCTCGCCGCCCTCCGTCGTGTCGCGGGCTGGCTGAGCCGCGTGCGGCTGGTGTCCGACCGGGTCGACGCCCCGGCGCTCGCGGAGGAGTTCGCGGCGACCTCCCTCGAGGAGATCGACTATCTCCACGAGGCGCAGAACGCCGAGCGCTTCGCCGCCGACACCGCCGCCGATGCCCGGGTCGCCGTCCCGGAGGTCGTCTGGGAGCGCTCGACCCGCAAGGTGCTCACGCTCGAGGACGTCACGGCGATCAAGATCTCCGACGTCGACGCCCTGCGCGCCGCGGGGATCGACCCGTCCGAGGTCGCGCACGCCTTCGCGACGACGATGTTCACCCAGCTGTTCCGCACGGGCTTCTTCCACGCCGACCCCCACCCCGGCAACGTGTTCGTCACGCCGCGACCGGCGTCGGCGGATGCCGCGGCGCCGCCCTGGACGCTCACCTTCATCGACTTCGGGATGATGGGCACGGTCGACACGCGGCTGCGCTCGGGGCTGCGCACCGTGCTGCTGGCGGTCGCCGCGCGCGACAGCAAGCGTCTGGTCCAGGGCATCCTCGACGTCGGTGCGCTCCTGCCCGGCGCCGACACCCGTGACCTCGAGCGCGCCTACTCGAAGCTGTTCGCGCGCTTCGGCGGGATGGGCTTCGCGCAGCTGCGCGAGGTCGATCCGCGCGAGTTCCGCGACTTCGCGGAGGAGTTCGGCGACGTCGTGCGGACCCTTCCGTTCCAGTTGCCGGAGAACTTCCTGCTGATCATCCGCGCGATCTCGCTGACGTCGGGCGTCTGCAGCACGCTCGACCCCGAGTTCAACATCTGGGAGAGCGTCGAACCGTTCGCCGGCCAGGTGCTGCGCGACGAGGGCGGCAACGTCGTCAGGGACGCCCTCGCCCAGGTCGGCGAGGTGCTGGCCACCTCGTGGCGGCTGCCGGGGCGTCTCGACGGCCTCATCACGGGTTTCGAGGAGGGCACGGTCGCCGTCGACATGTCGCGGCTGGAGCGGCGATTGGACCGTCTGGAGCGGATCGCCTCGCGAGGGCTCGCGGCGATGGTGTTCGGCATCCTCCTCATCGCCGGCATCCTGCTGCGCGCCACCGACGGGGTGTTCGGCACCGTGCTGATGGCGGCATCCGTCGTGCCGCTCGTCATGACGCTGCTGCCGCGGTCGGGTCGACCCCGACGGTGAGGCCGCCGCGTCAGCGCGCGGCGGCGCGCAGGAGCGCGTCGACGACCGTGGGCGTCGCGTGCGGCGCCACGTGCAGGTTGAGCGCCGGCTCGACGAGCTCGACTTCCAGCAGCACGAGGCCGTAGCGGCGCGAGCGCACCGTGTCGATGCGGGCGTACAGGGGGAGGGGTCCGCCGGTCACGGTCTGCACCGCGCGCACGACCTCGGTCGCGAAGGCGATCTCGTCGTCGAACGCGGGGACCTGCTCGGGATGCTCCTCGTACACGCCGCCGATGAGACCGCCGCCCACCTCCAGCAGCGCACCCTTCGAGATCGCGTGGGTGAAGACGCCGTCGACGAGGTAGAGGGCCTTCTCCCATCCGCGCGAGAGCTCCGCCACCTCGGGCTGGATCATCGCCGTGCCGCCGCCGTCGATGATCCGCGCGGCGAGGGCGAGCGCCGCCGGGTCGGCGGCGTCGAACAGCCCGGTGTCGCGGGCCCCCGCCGACACCGACGGCTTCACGACGGCGCGTTCGTGGGCACCGAGGGCCGCGCGAGCCTCGTCGACGCTCCGCGCGTAGGCGGTCGGCACCACGCGGATGCCCGCGCCGTCCAGCTCGGCCAGATAGTGCTTGTCGAGGTTCCAGCGCATCGTCGCGGGGGCGTTCACGACACGCGTGGACGCCTCGGCGCGGTCGAGCCATGCCTGGAACTGCGCGGGACGCTCGGGGTAGTCCCACGGCGATCGGATCGCGAGCAGGTCGAACGCGGCGAGGTCGACGCGATCGTCATGCCAGACCACGGCGTCCGCCGCGGCGCCGCGGCTGCGAAGAGCGTCGAGCAGCAGCGGGGTGTCGTGGTCGGGGTCTTCGTCGGAGTAGGCGTCCGTCACGACGATGCCGATTCGCGGCGCAGGCGAGCTCACCGCTCCACCCTATCGACGGGCGTGCCCGCCCCCGCGCCGTCCGCCGCCGGGAGGCCGTAGCCTGAACGGGTGCCCTCAGAACCTGCTCTCGACCCCGCGGGCGGGGGAGCACGGGCCGAGCTGATCGCGCTCGCCACCGGCGGCGAGGGCTGGAGCGTGCCGTTGCGCGAGCTGCCCGCCCCGGTATCGGCGCGGCCCGCCGCCGTGCTCATCCTGTTCGGTGTGCTCGACGCGGTGCCCAGTGCGCACGACGCGCAGGATGCCGCGGTCTCGCGCGAGCTCGATGTGCTGCTGCTCGAGCGTGCCACGACGCTGCGTGCCCACCCCGGCCAGGTCGCCTTCCCCGGCGGTCGTCTCGACCCCGGGGATGCCGGTCCGATCGCGGCCGCGCTGCGCGAGGCGGAGGAGGAGACGGGGCTCGACCCCGCGGGCGTGGAGGTGCTGGGGGCGCTTCCCTCGGTTCCCCTCGAGTTCTCCGGTCACCTCGTCACGCCCGTGCTCGGGTGGTGGCGGCATCCGTCGCCCGTCCGCGTCGTGGACGACGCCGAGTCGGCCGCGGTCTTCCGCGCCCCCGTCGCGGACCTGCTCGACCCGCGCAACCGCGCCGTCACCGTGATCGAGCGCGACGGCCGGATCTGGCGCGGACCGGCGTTCGAGGTTCAGGGGCACCTGGTGTGGGGCTTCACGGCGATGCTGCTCGATGCCCTGTTCGACCGCCTCGGCTGGACCGAGCCGTGGGATCTCGGCGATCGGACCCGTCGTATCCCGCTGCCGTCCTGACCCTCGGTCGACATCGAGGCTTCCCCGCGGCTGATAGGATCGTCGGCGGAAGTGTGTCCGAGCGGCCTAAGGAGCATGGCTGGAATCCATGTAGGCGGGGTAACTCGCCTCGCAGGTTCAAATCCTGTCACTTCCGCTCCGCCGAGAACCCCGTCCACGCGAAAGCCTGGGCGGGGTTCTCGCACCTTGTGTCGCTCTGACGTGTTTGGAAGCTCAGCAGAGCGGCCTCAGGGTTCGTTGACGCATACCAAAATGGGGGCAGTTCTGCGCTTCGCCAAGAACTCCACGGGCGGGCGCTCCAAGCCCTCACCTTGAAGCAACCACAGCAAGCAGTCCCTACTGAGTAGCTCGTGATCAGCGCGGGACGGATCGAGCCGGACAAGATGTCCCCTACCCGCGCAGCAGACCCGTATAAGGGTGAGATCGGATGGCATGTGCATCGGTACTACCAGTGGGTAGTGCTCGTCAGTGGAGGAGTAGGGCATGTCCGATCAAGACCTCGCGCGCTGGGAGGACGTCATGTGGGAAGTGCGAACTCTCGCACGGGACTACCCGGAGCGCGCAGAGAATCTATGGCTCAAGGGCTTCCCGAACGGCTCATGTTCAATCGTCTCGTTCGCGATCGGCGCGGTGCTTCACCAGCGGTATGGCGAGGTGTGGCAGCTCGTGTCAAAGGCAAGCGGATCTACGTCGCACACTTGGTTGACTCGTCAGCTTGATGCAGACACTTGGGTCACCATCGACGCGACGATGGACCAATTCCCACAGGTCGCGGAACATCCCTTCGTAGGGTACGGCCCCTCGCCCGTCGACCAGCAGTTCTTCCCGGATTATGCGCCGACCATCATGGCGACCGACAAGGTTCCTGACTGGTGGCATCACGGGGCCACCCGCGAGGTCTACGCCTGGATGTTCCCTCAACTTGGCATCTCAGCAGAAGCAGCCGGGGTCGGTTAGCCGTGATCGTCCGTCTGGTCTGAAAGCACGTCTGCATTGTCCGCCAGCGTCATTTCGTTTCGAAGTCGCTGGCTAGCTTCATCCCACAGAAACCGGTACTCGTCGATGCAGTCGGCGTGCGTTGCGAAGAGGATTACTCCGGCACTGAGGAGCGAGTCCGCAACCTTCAGCACCTCGGAGATGGCTTCAATCTTTGGTACGGACGAGCACAGACCACCTCCTACCTCAGTCCTATCATGTAGCTCGAAGTCCGGCCAGCGCTTACCGTGTGCGGCAGCCGCTGCGCACCTCCACACACGTTCAGCGGCATCAGCGCTTTTCATGGCGGATGGCTCATTGAGGTCTAGGAACTCTGTGGCCTCGCGGATCATGTCGAGGTACTTCGGTGGGCGGAAGGTGCGGGCTGTGACGCCGAGGGCCGCGAAGATAGGGTCTCGACGCCCCCTTAGCTCAGTGATGGCCTCCTCATCGACAGCCGCCTTCAATTGTTCATTCAGGTCCCACGTTGCGAGTTTGATGTAGCGCGCGGCGCGCGCTGCTGGCTCCTCCGGGCTAAGCATCCAGATGGCTTGTGCTGCGGCTTCGATCGCAGCTCGCGCCAGCGTAAAGACAGGGCGCAACGTATGCACCAGCACGGCCTCGGGGTTGAACTTCAGCGGGACCGCGTAGTCCGCCCATAATGTCATGTGGTCAGCCGCGGACTCCAGGAGGCCATGACAGAACCAGGCCATGTTCCCGAAGGGATCGTCTGCAGTTGGGCGCAGCGACGAGCCCTCCTTCGGAGGCATGAGGCGGGCAAGCACCTCGGCGTTAAGACGTCCACTCTGCGCCACTTCTATCCAGGGAAGTATGGCTTCACGTTCAACGGGCTGCGGCGACAGCGGCCCGTACTCGGTCTCCACTACTCCTCCTGAGTGGCTCGCTTTCCACCACGGATCGTGCTCATCCTAGGTCGAGCGCAACAGTCGCTACTTCGTCCTGGCCGTGCGACGAAGGGACCGCTCGGTAGCAGTGCCTGTTGCCAGGTTGCTGCCGAGTGGTGAGGCTAGACCCCCTTCTTCTTAGCGCCTTTCGCCGATGACTTCGATTGGGCCTTCGCGAAGAGGCATGTTCTGCATCTTTGACACCCAGTAGCTTGCTGCCACTGGGTTACGACCGAAGCCGACACCGTCAGGCTCGGCGGGGAACGCATACGGTCCCGTGAGCACCCACGTCTCACGCAGTCCGGGCGCCTTCGGCTGGACCGCAGTACCATCCATGCTCAAGCTGAACGAGTACGTAGCGCCGGTGTCCTGGCCGTCGTCAACGTGCACCGAGAAATTGCTCTCGATTCCGGGTTGATCGCTTTGGCGTGCGTCGTAGATCGCGATCCACTCGTTGAGAGAACGAGTTACCTCCCAATATCCGTCCACTGTTTCGTCTGGACCCAGGAGCACGTCTTCTCGGCCTTGCCTAGTGCCGAGCAGATCCAAGCCGAGTGGTGTGAGGACGGGCTCCCTAAGGGCGCCGTGCAGCACGAAACGTGCAGTTCGAGCACCGGTATTTCTTAGTGCCACGGCAACTCGCACCATGATCGGCTGGTCGCCATCGTTGACGTGGAACACGTGACCTTCGGGCCATGGTTGAGGAAATCCCGCCGACACGGTGCTTGGTGCGAGAAAGCTCAGCGTCCCGGATCGGACCTCTAGGTCAGCGCTCGGAGCGTTAAGGGCGATGCGAGACTTGAGTGCTTCGATGCTCATCAGAGCGGTATGCGCTTGTGCCGCCCGAGCCACGTCGAGTGAGTCTCGGGCTAGCTGCAAGCTGCCCTCGGCTTCCGATAGTGCCTTCCTTGTGAGGACGGCTTGCCAGATGACCGCGGTGGCGGCGATTGCTGCGACGACGACCGCGGCACCTTGCACGATCACGGCGGGGTCATCCCAAGACGTCATGGATACAGTATGGCGACGGGTGGCGACGTTGAACTATGTCACCGTTGCGATGCCCCCGGAGAGGACGCGCTCCGTAGCGGCACGCAGGATCGACTTGACGATCCCGCCCCCCGAATGAAGCCGCGTCGAACTCACTGAGTCGTCGCTCCCGCGTCGGGATCATCTTCATCGGCCCGGTGGGACGCCCTCAGACCGCTGAGAGAGTCGAGTGTGAACTCTCGTCTGACTTCGGGGTCTAGTTGCTCTGCGGGCAGCTCATCGATGGCGTACTTGGCTCCCGTCCTAGCTTCGGCTACCTGGTTCGCGAACTTCTCGCGGATCGGCGGGCTGATCAAGGCAGTGAATTGGTCTCCGCGGAACCTCGCTTCGTATTCGGCATCACCGGAGCCTACCCACCGGTTGAAGGTCACGAAGGATTCAGCAACACGGACGTAGCTGTCGAAATCAGGGACTGCGAAATCGAGCATGCCCGCGACGTTCGACGCCCCCCGCGCGAACACCACTAGGTCCGAGATCGCACCCAGCTTGGACTCTGTGATCAGCGTGCCTAGGCGCGTGGGGAGCTGGTCGATCCAGTATTCGGCGAAGTCGTAGGCGAGCTCCCTGGCTCGGTCCCGATAGCCGGGGAGCTTTGAGATCAAGAGGATCAGAGTGAAGGATTCATCCTCGCCGATCCACCTGATGACGTCTCGGGCGTCGCAGACGTCAGTTGTCAACCCAAGAGCGACCTCCCGCGAAAGCCACGCACGGAGACCGTTGAGCGGAGACCCTACGCGGGCAGCCTCGTCTCGACGAGCACTGAATCGGTCGACGAGAAACTCAAGGAGCACTCGACTGGTCATCGTGGATTCGCGACGCAGGGCGCTTGCGCGGCTGTACCCAAGAGTGGCCAGAGCATCGTCCGGGCCGTCGAGGACATGCGTTAGTTCGGTGAGCCGCTCGGTCGCAGTATCCGTGACCAGCGCGTTGATCACGTCACCGATCAGCTCGTCGCTTACGTCGTCTTCGGGCAAAGCGAGGAGCATGTACCGGCCGAAGTAGGACGCCTCGGCGGCGGCTCGTGGATGTCGGACGAAGGAACTCATACCTCCGACGCTCACGCCAGGAAAGAGGAACGAGAGTAGGCGGATCGTGCTTGCAGAGTTACGGCCATGCCCTACCTTCGCTATCCAGTGTTCCCAATCCTGCGTTTTGATATCCACGCTCTCGGTCAGTGAAAGCGAGCGCCGTCCGGTCTCCAGCTCGTCACGCCAATCGGGCAATGCTGACCAAACGCCATGGGCCGAGATGCGAAGCCAGGTCATTCCGACGTAGTCGAGCACATCGAGCTCAGCATGCTCGACGTGCTGAGCGAACGCTCTCAGCTGCTCGCCGAACCGTCCGAGAGTCCGCGGTGTTCTGATCTGCGGAGCGAGGATGCCCGTGATCTCCGCCGCACGCTGGATCCCCAGATCGTCAAGACGATGACCCGTCTTCGCGAGGAGGTCTTGAATAAGTTCATCGATCAGTCGGATGACCGTTGCCTGTGAGATAGGTGGGATCTCGAATGGATACTGAACGATCTTCTCCATGAATGACGCGGATCGTCCCACGGAACCGGTCGCCCCGAGGAGGTCCTCGACCGTCTCCTGGTCGTAGGCCACCAGATAATGCACGCCCCGGAATCGGCCCAACAACCTCAGAATGCGGAGCAGACTCAATAGCTCGTTACCACCCAAGCGATCGACGTCATCGACCACGATCAGGACGCGCCTTCCGAGCGCCTGGATCTCGGTGGACAACGCGTCGAACTGCTTGTGCCACGGCGCGCGAGTTGCGACGGCGTCGAGGACCCTCTTTGCCGAGCCACCAAGTCCCGACCCGATCAAAGGAATCGCAGAGAGCATCGGCGTTGCGTGGCTGGCGTACAGGGCGAGCTTCCGGCTTAGGTCTCCTTTGACACGTTTGCCGAAGATGCTCGCGAGTGTGCTCACAAACTCAAGCGACATCGCAGCCGAGTCGCCACTCGACCAGGGCGTGAAGTCGCCGACATACCAGTCAGGAGAGAGGCTGCTGCGGACCTTGGCGATGATTGATGTCTTGCCCGAGCCCCACGGTCCCACTAGCCCAAACACGGTGCTGGGGTCGGTTGCTGTCGCGAATTCGATTCTCTTTGCAACGGTGTCTACGAAGGCCTGACGACCGAGATCGTCCTCGTCCCCGGCTTTCAGTGGGTCATCGGTCCAGTGTCGATGCCCCTCGGGGCCTTGAGCAGTCATGGGACGATTGTGGCGCTTCGACGCCCCGCTCCGCGGCTATTTTCCTTCGATCACCGGTCTCGGTCCGATCCAGTAGCCGCTTCGTCTCGCACGACGGGTTCGAAAGCCATTGCGTGACCTCCGCTCCGTCGAGAGCCCCGTCCGTGCGAAAGCCCGGCCGGGGTTCTCGCGAATGTGCAGATCTGACGTGTCGAGAAGCTGAGCAGAGCGGCCTCAGCTCTGGCACGCCGTCACCGCGGTCCAGCCCTCGTGGAAGGGTGTAGGTTTCGGACGGCTCCTGACGTTCGCTCTACAGGCGCAGACCTTTGGCGGCACCGCGTGCCAACCGCACTTCAATCCGTTGTGAGAAGGTGCCGTAGTGCATTGACATTTGCGCACCCATCACTTGCCCAACCTCTTCGACCAGCGGATCGGAAATCATCACAAGCTCTCCCACGTCGAAGAACGGGATGCCCGGTTCGAAGGTGACGGTGTCCGCGTCAATGAAGTCAAGGTTGCTCGCCCCGCCGATGTCGGCTGGCGGACCGAATGCCGCGAGGCGAGTCATGACGTCATTGATGGCGAAGTCGACGTGGTCTGCTGCGGCCGTGAAGGCGGTGGCATATCGAGACGCGCGAGCGCTCAAAGTCGCGAGTGCGTCCTCCATCTTCATCGAGCGGTAGTGGTCGCGGCGCATGGCCCGTGCCGGCTCGAACGAGTTGATAGCGTCGTCGGACAGTGCGACGCGAAGGTCTTGGCAGGTGTCGGTGAGTTCTTGCCGGTCCGCGGATGTCAATGACGCACGTGCTGTCCCGAGCTCCACCCAGGCGGTGCTTGCCTGCAGCGCTCGGCTGACCTGCCGTAGTTCGCGGCGCATGTCTACTTGCAGTGTTCCGATGCGCGTAAAAGGGGGCTGGGCTCCCTGGAAGCCGAGCTTCATATCTGAACGAGGCCACACCGCGCGCCAGGTGAACTCCTCGGTTGTGAACGGCGTGTTCTGGACGAGTTGCGGCACGCGAAGCAGGGGGTAGCCCGGCACCTGGGCGCGGATCCACGCAATCTGCTCACGGTAGGCAAGCTCGATCTCGAGCGCAGTCCTCTGCCATGCGTCGTAGTTCGTGGGACGCGTGATGTGGGCAAGAAATACGTGCGAGAGCAGGAAAGGAACCTCGCTGCCGACGCGGAAAGGGTTGCGTAAGCGCGTCATGCCGTTCAGCTCCGAGAGCATCTTCGCCATCGGTGTGGTTGCCTGTTTCCCTGGCCGAGGGAGAGCGCTGGCGACTGTCCGCACCGGCGGCAGGCGACGCCACCGTTCCGCCAGCTCGTGCACGGCCGCCCACAGTGCAACTGTCATGCCAGCCAACCGCTCGTGTCCGTCAGCTGCTCGATGGCAGTCGACAATGACGACTGCGCAGACAGCGCGGGTCCGCTGTCGAGGTAGTCGCCGACGACGGTCTGCCCGACGCGTCCCGACGGTGCGGCGCTGAGTGCCCGGGTTTCTGTCGTCGACGTGTAAGTCATCCGGTAGTCCGTCACGCCCAGGATCTCTTCGGGCTCGCTGACATGGAAGCTCACCCCGAGTGGCCGAAGCTCCTCAAGAAGGCCGGCGCGCTGTATCTCCGGAAAGGAGCTGAGCAGGTCCGACGTCGTCCCCTGTCTGGCGCGGACGAATTGCGTCACCAGAGCTTCGGCGTCTTGGGCTGAGGTGGGTCGCCGGGACGGCGAGGGCCGAGCCGTGTTGACCCGAGACCGAAGCACAAGCCGCCACAGCCGCACCGCTGCGTACAGAGGACCCCTCCCGGCATCGATAACAGCTACGCCCAACGACACGCCCGCCGGAGAGGTGGCTTCGATCTTCCACCTTCCGTCCAGCGCCTCAGTTGCCTGGACGACGTGCTTGGGCACGCCTACCAAGGTGTCCAGCAGCGCGGCGATCCGGACCGAGAACCCGTCGGCGCCGGAGAAGTGGTGATCCGACTTCGAGGCTCTAACGGCGAGGAACGGAAGCCGCTCGACCACCTCGTCGGATACATCGTGTCCGAGTTCGGCAGAGAACAGCACCCATTCCGCGTGTGTCTCTCCCAGGGTGTCGGGGAACGTGGCGTGGTCGGATGCGACGGCGGTGGCGGCCAGGTAGTCGGCGAGGGAGTCATGGAACGGGGCGATGATTCCCGTTACGCCCACCTCTGCCACCAGGCCGATGCTTCGTGCTGCCTCTCTCACGACTGCCCCACTGACGGGGGAGGACAGCGTCGTGGCAACCTCGTCGGTGATGCGAGCCCACTCGTACGGATCGGCGTAGCGGCGTTGCGCCTTGAGGAGCTGCGCGTAAACCGAACCGAGGACAGGCAGGGACGCGCGTGCATCCACACTCGGGGCCCGGTCGGACAGCTGCTCGATGAAGCGCTCGTAGACCCTTGCGCGGGATAGGTCGCCGTCGCTGTCTCGGGAGGCTTCGAGGTAGATGGTGAGAGCAAGTGGGCTGCGGGATTCATCGCCGAGGGATCTGTGCGCCCTCTGGAGGACTTGCGTTCGTTCCTCCGGGGCAAGACTGTCGCCGACGACGCGACCTACGAGGTCGTGCTGTGCATCGCTGTCTAGTGGGGAGACGGTGAACGCGTCCACGACATCGGCGGGGGCGAGCACACGTCGAAGTGTGGGCAGATCCCGTCCGATGAGAATCGTTCGCGCAAGGTCGGGTCGCGTCAGAACAGCGTGCAGATCCTCTGCCAGGCATTCAGCGATGGCATCCGGGATCTCTGACACGCCGTCCACGACGATGACGGTGTCCGCGTCCGCGAGCGCTTGTCGCCCCGAGTACGTCGGTACCGCCTGATTCAGAGCGAAGCCCATCGAGTCAGCTACGAGCGCGTCGAGATGACCGGGTGTGTATGTTTCCGCCCGGCAGATGACGACGGCGCGACCCGACAGAGCGCACGACGCCTGCAACATCCGCACCGCACTGGACTTGCCCGTGCCGGTCGGGCCGGACAGGGCGACCGCCTTTCCGGAAGCGAGGCTTTCGATATTCGCCATTGGCTGATCGGTGGATACGCGGAAGAGGTTGAGCGCCACTAGCTCGGTGGTCGCTCCACCGACTGCTTCGACGAATCGCGTCTTGAGCTCGCTATTCCACTGGAAGGTGGGCAGCTGTCCGTACGCGCCGCCGATCAGGTTTCTTAGCTCCTCCGCCGTCACCACCCGCGCTTCTGGGTCGGCGTGCGACGCGCGTTCAGTGAGAACGCGGAAGAGAGCGTCCACGCGTTGGCTAGCGACACGGTCTCGATCCCTCTCGAGAGGGTCGAGCATGCTGGCCACCCGCCGTTCCGCGGATGACAGTAGCGCTCCTACGGAGGACGGGTCCACTCGCATTCGAGCATTGCGCAGACGCGTCGCGATGTCCTCGTCCGTCTTGAGGACCTTCGCCAGACGCGTGACGCGATCCGGGTCGATGTTCGCCAGTGCATCCCGAAGTTCCCGTGCTCCGGGCCCCAGCTCACCGTTGGTCGTGAACGCGAACCGCGCATCCCCGGCGTTCAGAGCCGCCCACCGAAGCATGATCTCGGCGATGGGCTTTGGATTCCACGCTGAGCTCAGCCGACTCTTCACCTGCTGCGCACCGACCAACGCACCGTTGCCGTCGAGAATCTCGATGTCGACGACGTCCTCCATGCCTTCGACGCGGAGACTGTGATCCGAGCCGTTGTCGACGAGATCGAGAGCGGCATGAATCGCGTGCGCTTGCTGGTACGCAATGCCGCGAACCGTGTCTGTACCGGCCACAAGCCCCCTCCCCGCAGCGAGACTATCCCAGCACCCAGGTATCGGCCGCGCTCCTAGCGTGGCAATGTGGGTATAGGCATCAGCGGAAGGTCACCGTCCGCTGCACCTCGTCATGAACGACGCCCGACAATCCAGTCCAGTAGGCGCTGTGTCTCCCATGACGGGTTCGAAAGCCATTGCGTCACTTCCGCTCCGAGATGAGCCCCACCTCTCCATGGTGGGGCTCATCGTCATTCCCGGGACGGAAGGGCCGGCCGTTCACCCGCGCGGACGCGATCTGGCTACGAAGCCGGGAATACGGTGGATGAGGACGAGGTTGGCCTCACGAGTCGGGTGATCCTCCGTGGTCGCCGCCGCGGCCGCCGCTCCACCCGGCATCCGTCAATCTGGAGATATCCCCCTCATGAGTTCCACCAGCACCACCGCGCCCGCCGCGCGTCCGCCCAAGCCGAAGAAGCCGTTCTACCGGTCGTTCGGCTTCCAGATCACGATCGCGCTGATCGCCGGCATCCTGCTCGGCGTCCTCGCGCTGAACCTGGGTCCGGATGCCGCGGGAGGCCCGAACGGACTGACGGCGACGCTGTCGACCATCGGAAACGGGTACGTCACGCTGCTGAAGGCGGCCGTCGTGCCGCTGATCTTCCTCGCCATCGTCGCGAGCATCACCCAGTTGCGCAACGTCACGAACGCCGCACGCCTGGCCGGGCAGACGCTGCTCTGGTTCGGCATCACGGCGCTGATCGCGGTGACGATCGGCATCGTCCTGGGCGTCACGATCCAGCCCGGCAACCGCGTCGCGCACGACCAGCTGACCACCGCCGACCCGTACACGGTCGGCACCTGGTGGAACTTCCTCAAGGGCCTGATCCCGCAGAACGTCCTCGGTCTCACCGTCTCGAGCTCCGCGGATGCCGCCACCGGCGCCGTGACGTCGACGGTGGGCTTCAACGTCCTCCAGGTGATCGTGGTGTCGGTGGCCGTCGGCATCGCGGCGCTGAAGATCGGCGCCCGCGCGGAACCGTTCGTCGCGTTCACGCAGTCGTCGCTGAAGATCGTCCAGCGCGTGCTGTGGTGGATCATCCGCATCGCGCCCCTCGGCACCCTCGGGCTCATCGCGTCCGCGGTGGTGCAGTACGGCACGGACAAGCTGCTCACGCTCGTGTGGTTCGTGGTCGCCGTCTACGCCGGCCTGGTGCTGGTGCTGTTCGTCGTGTACCCGATCCTCATCAAGAGCCACGGGCTGTCGATCAAGCAGTACTTCTCCGGCGTGTGGCCCGCTGTCCAGCTCGGCTTCGTGTCGCGGTCGTCGATCGGCACGCTGCCGCTGACCGAACGGGTGACCGAGCGCAACCTCGGCGTGCCGCGCGAGTACGCGTCGTTCGCCGTGCCGCTCGGCGCGACGACCAAGATGGACGGCTGCGCCGCGATCTACCCGGCCATCGCCGCGATCTTCGTCGCGCAGTTCTTCGGCATCGAGCTGAACATCGTGTCGTACCTGCTCATCGCGCTGGTGTCGGTGGTCGGATCGGCCGCGACGGCGGGGACGACGGGCGCGACGGTCATGCTGACGCTCACGCTGTCCACGCTCGGCCTGCCGCTGGAAGGCGTCGGACTGCTGCTCGCGATCGATCCCATCCTCGACATGGGCCGCACCGCGGTGAACGTCGCCGGGCAGGCGCTCGTTCCGACGATCGTCGCGAAGCGCGAAGGCATCCTCGACCGCGCGCTCTACGACGCGCCCCGCGACGGGGAGCCCTTCGCGGACGACTCGGCGGACGACGCCGAGAGCGCCCCGGCACTGTCGCGGAGCTGACCCCTCGGCTCTCGCCCCGCGACGCCCCGGTCCCGATCAGGCCGGGGGGTGGCGGTCGGCGAAGGCCGACCCGGGCCGGATGAGCAGCGAGCGGGGCAGCGCGATCACGCGCGCGCGCCGAGCGGGCGTCATCGCGGCGAGCATCGCGGCGCGGATGCCGAGAGCGTCCTCGACGGCGCGCGCACCGGCATCCGCTCCCGCTCCCGCGGCGTAGTTCGCGCGCTCCACCGCGGAGACCAGCCGGGAGACGGCGTCGGGCGGCGCGTCGGCCGCGGCTACGAGCACGGCGCCGAAGGCCCGCGGCGTCTGGGACGACGACACGGGCACGCCTGCGTCGATCGCGGTGTCCTGCACGAGTCGCCAGGCGGCGGCCACACTGGCGCGGCGCCGGAGGAGCATCCTCCGCGCGGCGCCGGCCGCGGCCGGCAGGATCGCCAGGACGATCACGGCGGCGACGACGCCGAGCACCGGCCGGGGATCGATGAGGGCCGCCCCGGCACCGGCGGCATCCGCGGGCGCGGTCTCGGCCGGACCGTTCACGCTGTCGGTGGGAGCCGTCGTGGCCGCGGCGGTCGGCGACGCGGTCGGCGCGCTCGTGGGCGCGTCGGTGCCGCTCGACGCGGCGCTCTGGAACCGTGTCGCCGTGCCGAGGCTCTTCGTCGGCTCGAACGGCACCCAGCCGATCCCGCGGAAGTACACTTCGGGCCACGCGTGCAGCTGGCTGCCGGTGACGTTCACGACGCGCTCGCCGTCGACGACCTGGCCGGTGAACGCGCCCGGAAGGAAGCCCACGACGATGCGGGTGGGCATGCCGAGGCTTCGCGCCATCAGCGCGAACGCGCCCGCGAAATGCACGCAGTAGCCCGTCTTGGCCTCGAGGAACGCCGCGACCGCATCCGATCCCTGGCCGTCGAAGCCCTCCTGCACGGGAGCGTCGAGCGAGTAGGTGAACGCGGGGCCGCGGAACCAGTCCTGCAGGGCGATGAGTCTGTCGTAGTCGGTGGTCGCCGATGCCGTGACCTCGCGGGCGAGCGCGCCGATGATGGGCGGGGTGTCGGCGGGCACCGAGTCGACCTCGATCCGCAGGCCCGTGCCGCCCGCGGAGGTCGCGCGGATCTGCTCGAGGGTGGGGCGGGCGACATCCGCGAGGACGGTGTACTCCTGCCCCTGGGTCGCGCCCTGGGAGCCCATGACCGTGCGGTTGTACGGCACGAACCGCCACGACCCGACGAGGCCGTCGACCTGCGCGGCCGCGTAGGGGACGGGCGCGTAGGCCGTGGCCAGGTTCTTGACGGTGATGGTCGTGCGCTCCTGCGCGACGGTGATGTCGGGGCCGACCTCGAGACCCTCCAGCGGCTCGCCGCCGAGATCGACCGTGCTCGTGCGATCGGGCTGCCAGACGGCGCCGTCGAAGACGGAGAGCGTCGCGACACGGAGGTAGGGCACGACGGAGCTGTCGCTGCGCATCGTGAGCACGGTCGCATCGCTCTGGCGGCGCAGGTCGGCGCCGAGATCCAACGACGGGTCGATCATGGTGGCCGTGCCGGGGCCCGCCGCCGGCGTGGCCGCCTGGATCGTCGGCCCGAGCGCGAGCGCCGTCACGATCGCCACCGCGCCGATGGTCACGGCGACGGCGGAGACGCCCCCCGCCCGACGCGGCGCCCGCGACTCGCGGGTGCGCGTCTCCGCCCGGATCAACAGGAGCACCGCGACGGCCAGCAGTACGAAGGCGACGACGTCGACGCCCGCGGGAACGGCGATCGCGGGGATCAGCCACACGGCGACCAGCGCGACGCTCGCCAGCAGCGGCATCCGCGCCGTCACGACGACATGGTCGAGCGCGATCGTCAGCAGCCCGAGCGAGGCGACGATCACGAAGGTCAACGGCGTCGTCGCCGTCAGCGGAGCGATGCCGTCGGCGATCGACGTGGATGCCGCGGCGATCATGCGCGGCACCGCCTCGACGAGCGTCCCCGTCGGAATGACGCCGAGGAGCGCATCGCGGGGGAAGAAGACGGCCGTGACGGCGCCGGCCCACACCGCGAGCTCGATGAGCGTCACCACGGTCGCCGCGACCCGCAGCCGGCGCAGCACGTAGCCGATCGTCAGGAGCGCCAGCGGCAGGCCGGCCGCGCCCCACAGCCACGAGCCGCTCTGCACGACGCGCGTGAGCGGCACGAGGGTGGCGAGCAGTCCGAGCCACAGAGCGAGGGAGAGTCGCAGCTCTCCGCCTTGCGCCGTCCGCCGCCGGCGGCCCTCACGCGACGGCACGGCCGCCCCCTCGCGTGCTGGTCGCGGCGACGGCATCTGACCACGCCGATGCGAGGTCGGCGCCCGGAGCGATGACGCCGAGCCGCCACCCGGTGTCGACGGCTCGAGCACGCGCCGCCTCGGAGGCCGCCACGGTCAGAAGCACCGGCAGCGTGCTGTGATGGGGCAGCGCAGACAGCGCCGCGGCATCCGCGTCGTCGATCGCGCCGGTGACGAGCACGACGGGACCGGCCGAGATACCCGTGAACAGGCGCACCAGCGCGTCGAGGGGGAGGTCGCGTCGTGCCGTCACGGTCGCCAGCGCGATGGCCAGCTGCTCGACACCGCCGCCGTCGCCGCCCTCGATGGGATCGGCCAGCACGGCGCCGTCCGCGTCGATCACCGTCACGAGGTAGCCCTCGCGCACCAGCAGCGCCGTCGCGGACAGGCATGCCGACACGGCGATCTCGAAGCCCGGGTCGCCGCCCGGGGCGCGCGCCGCCTCGACGGGCCAGCGGGGTGCGCCGCGGTCGAGCACGACGACGGCCTCGGGCGTCGTCTCCTGCTCCTCCTGTCGCACCATCAACTCGTCGCGGTGGGCGCTGGCGCGCCAGTGGATGCGGCGCATCGAGTCGCCCGGTGCGTAGGTGCGCGGGATGAGGTTGTCGGCTCCCTGCCCGAGACGGTCGACGACACTGCGGGTGCTGCCGCCGGCGTCGCCGGGCAGATCGCTCAGCGGCCCGAGCTCCACGACCTCCGGCACGATCACGAGCGGAGAGCCGTCACCGACCGAGCGCCGCCGGCGGGTGAAGCCGAAGGGATCGGTCGAGACGACGGAGAGGGGCCCGACCGTGCGGATGCCGCGGCGCATCGCCCGCGCCGAGTAGACGAGCTCGACGCCCTCGGTGCCGGCCACGGCGGAGGCGGTCGCCGGGAACACGCCGGCCGGCCCCGCGGCGGTGGCGTCGGGGCTCGCGTCGATGCCGTCCGGCAGTCGGTCGCGCCAACGGCCCTCGCTGGAGGGGAGGGAGGATCGGGTGCGCACGCGGAGGCGCACGCGGACGTCGGTGCCGACCGGCGCCACGTCGGGTGAGAACGAGCGGGAGACGCGCGCCGAGCGGGGCACCAAGTACAGCGTCGCCGCGCTGACGGCGACGACGATCGCGAGGAGCGCGCCGACATAGGCGAGCTCGGCGATGCCGAAGCGCTGCGCGAGGAACCCGCACACCGCCGCGAGCAGCACCGCGCCGGTGCCGCGCGCGGTCAGAGGCCAGCCGGACACGACCGGCCTCAGCGGGTGGCCAGCGGCACTCGCACCGACCCGACGATCGCGCGCAGGACGGCGGCGATGGTGTCGGCCGACGAGCGCCCCCGCGCCGACGCGGTGCCGCGGGCGGCGATGAGGCGATGGGCGAAGACCGGTTCGACGAGCGCGGCCACGTCGTCGGGGATGACGAACTCGCGGCCGTCGAGCGCGGCGCGCACCTTGGCGGCGCGCACCAGCTGCAGGGTCGCGCGAGGACTCGCGCCCAGCCGCAGATCCGGGTGCTCGCGCGTGGCGCGCGCGAGCCCCACGGTGTACTCCTCGACGGCGGGGGAGACGTGCACCCCGCGTGCCCACGCGATCAGGGCGCGCACATCCGCGGCGCCGAGCACGGGGGCCACCCCGTCGAGCGGGTTGACGGTCTCGCGCTGGCGGAGCATGAGCGCTTCGCTCGCGGCATCCGGATAGCCCATGGAGATGCGCATCATGAAGCGGTCGCGCTGCGCCTCCGGAAGTGCGTAGGTGCCCTCCATCTCGAGGGGGTTCTGCGTGGCGACGACGAGGAACGGATCGGCCAGCCGGTGGCTGGTGCCGTCGACGGTCACCTGACGCTCCTCCATCGCCTCCAGGAGAGCGGACTGGGTCTTGGGGGAGGCACGGTTGATCTCGTCGGCGATGACGATCTGCGCGAAGATCGCCCCCGGCTTGAACTCGAACTCGCGGTCCACCGGGTTGTAGACGCTGACCCCGGTCACATCACCCGGCAGAAGGTCGGGGGTGAACTGGATGCGGCGCACGCTCGCGTCGATCGAGGAGGCCAGGGCGCGCGCCAGCATGGTCTTGCCGACCCCCGGCACGTCCTCGATGAGGAGGTGGCCCTCGGCCAGCAGACAGACCAGCGCGGCGCGCACGGCATCCGGCTTGCCGTCGATCACGCGCGTGACGGAGGTCTCGACCGCCTCGGCGGCCCGGGCGAACGTGGCGGCGGTGAGCGGGTGGTCGGGCATGCGTCTCCCTGTCTCAGCGGCGGTGCTTGCTCGATGCTAACCCGGCTGGCGAGCCGCGGGCGCGACGTCGGGTAAACTCGCATGTAGCTCTCCGCGAGACGGCATCCAGGCCAACTCCCCCAGGACGGAAACGTAGCAAGGGTAACCGGGCTCTGCCGGGTTCGCGGAGAGTCTTTCTTTTGCCCGACGGGGTACGGACCGCGCCGTGCTTCCGTCCCGCCGGAAGGTTTTCTCCGGCAGATCCCTCACGGCCCCGCGGGGGCCCCGCCTAGGCTGGAACCCGTGGCGCAGAGCATCTACATCACCTCCACCGAGGGCCTGTCCGGAAAATCCACGATCGTTCTCGGAGTGCTGGACGCGCTGAGCCGTTCCACTCCGCGGGTCGGGGTGTTCCGCGCCATCGCGCGCTCCATCGACGAGCGCGACTACGTGCTCGAGATGCTGCTCGACCACATCGGCGTCGACCTCGACTACGAGGAGGCGGTCGGCGTCACCTACGACGACGTGCGCAACGACCCGGATGCCGCGCTCTCGCGCATCGTCGAGCGGTTCAAGGCCGTCGAGGCGAAGTGCGACGCGGTCGTCGTCGTCGGCAGCGACTTCACCGACGTCGGCTCCACGAGCGAGCTCGGCTACAACGCGCGCATCGCCGCGAACCTCGGCGCGCCGGTGCTCGTCGTGCTCAACGGGCGCGGCCACGAAGGCGACCGTCTCGGGGTCAGCGAGGCGCGCACGCCGCAGCAGCTGGCGCAGCTCACCGCGCTCGCGCTCACCGACATCACGCACCAGCGCGCCGAGCTGTTCGCGGTGATCACCAACCGCGCCGACCCCGACCACCTGGACGAGATCAACGCGGCGATCGGCGAGGTCGTGCGCGACATCCCGGCCGTCGACGGCAGTCGCGAGGCCGACGTGGCCGTGTGGTCCATCCCCGAGGACGTGTTCCTCGTCGCTCCCGCCGTGCGCGACATCATGCTGACCCTCGGCGGCACGCTGCTGCGCGGCGACGAGGCCCTGCTCGTGCGCGAGGTGCTCGACGTCGTCGTCGCCGGCATGTCGCTCAACAACATCCTTCCGCGACTCACCGAGGGCGCCATCGTCATCGTCCCCGCCGACCGCACCGAGGTGCTGCTGGGCCTGCTGCTGGCCAACTCGTCGGGGACGTTCCCCTCCATCGCGGGCATCATCCTCAACGGCCCGTTCCCGCTCCCGCCGGCGGTCCAGGACCTGATGGTCGGCCTCGACTCGCCGCTGCCGATCATCCAGACCGACCTCGACACCTACGACACCGCGGTGCGGGTCATGGGCACCCGGGGTCGTCTCGCGGCCGGCTCGCAGCGCCGGTTCGACACCGCCCTGGCCCTGTTCGAGCAGCACGTCGACACCGACGAGTTCACGCGCGCGCTGGGCCTCGCCCACTCCACCGTGGTCACGCCGCTCATGTTCGAGTACCAGCTGCTGGAGCGCGCCCGTACGGGACGCAAGCGCATCGTGCTGCCCGAGGGCGGCGACGACCGCGTGCTCAAGGCTGCGGCGACGGTGCTCGCCCGCGGCATCGCCGACCTCACGATCCTCGGCGACGAGGCCGAGGTGCGCGGCCGGGCCGTCGAGCTCGGTCTCGACCTCGGCGCCGCACAGGTGCTCAGCCCCTTCGACCCCCAGATCGTGCACCGCTTCGCCGAGGAATACGCGGAGCTGCGCAAGCACAAGGGCATCACGTACGAGAAGGCGGCCGACACCATCACCGACGTCTCGTACTTCGGCACGATGATGGTGCACCTCGGCCTGGCCGACGGCATGGTCTCGGGCGCCGCGCACACCACGGCGCACACGATCCGTCCCGCCTTCGAGATCATCAAGACCCGGCCCGGCGTCTCGGTCGTCTCGAGCGTGTTCCTCATGGCGCTCGCCGACCGGGTGCTCGTCTACGGCGACTGCGCGGTCATCCCCGATCCGACGGCGACGCAGCTGTCCGACATCGCGATCTCGTCCGCCGCGACCGCTCGCCAGTTCGGCATCGACCCGCGTATCGCGATGCTCTCCTACTCGACCGGCGAGTCGGGTTCGGGCGAGGACGTCGACAAGGTCCGCGAGGCCACGGCCTTCGTGCGCGAGCGCGCACCGGAGCTGCTGGTCGAGGGACCGATCCAGTACGACGCGGCCGCCGACGCCGCCGTCGCCAAGGCGAAGATGCCCGATTCCGCCGTCGCGGGACGGGCCACCGTGTTCGTGTTCCCCGACCTCAACACGGGCAACAACACCTACAAGGCCGTGCAGCGCTCGGCGGGCGCGGTCGCCATGGGCCCCGTCCTCCAGGGGCTCAACAAGCCGATCAACGACCTGTCGCGCGGTGCGCTGGTCGAAGACATCGTCAACACGATCGCGATCACCGCGATCCAGGCGCAGAACCAGCAGCAGGGAAACAACGCATGACCGTCGTCCTCGTCATCAACAGCGGCTCCTCGTCGTTCAAGTACCAGCTCGTCGACGTCGAGTCGCAGACGGCGCTCGCATCGGGACTCGTCGAGCGCATCGGACAGGAGATCGGGTCGGCCCGGCACAAGACGGGGGATGCCGACCACACGCGCGAGCTGCCCATCCCCGACCACACCGCCGGCTTTCGCGTGATGCTCGATGCGTTCGAGGAGTACGGCCCGTCGCTCGTCGAGACCCCGCCGTCGGCCGTGGGCCACCGCGTCGTCCAGGGCGGCGCGCGCTTCTTCCGTCCGACGCTCATCGACGACCTCGTCGAGATCAACATCGACGAGCTCTCGGTGCTCGCGCCGCTGCACAACCCCGGAGCGCTGCAGGGGATCCGCGCGGCACGCGCGGCCTTCCCCGCCCTGCCGCACGTCGCGGTCTTCGACACCGCCTTCCACCAGACGCTGCCCCCGGCCGCCTACACCTACGCGATCGACCAGACGATCGCGCGCAAGCACCGCATCCGCCGTTACGGCTTCCACGGCACCAGCCACAAGTTCGTCAGCGAGGCCGCCGCCGACTATGTGGGACGGCCGCTGCGCGAGCTCAAGCAGCTCGTGCTGCACCTGGGAAACGGCGCCTCGATCACCGCGATCGACGGCGGGCACTCCGTCGACACCTCGATGGGGCTGACGCCGCTGGAGGGGCTCGTGATGGGGACGCGCTCCGGCGACCTCGATCCCTCCGTGCTGCTCGTGCTCGCCCGCCGTGAGGAGATGAGCCCCGGAGACCTCGACGACTTCCTCAACAAGCGCAGCGGAATGGTCGGTCTCGCCGGCGTCTCCGACATGCGTGACATCGAGGACCGCCGCGAAGAGGGCGCCGGTGCGGCCATGCTCGCCTTCGACGTCTACATCCACCGGCTGCGGGCGTACATCGGCGCCTACATCGCGCAGCTCGGCGGGGTGGATGTGATCTCGTTCACGGCCGGGGTGGGGGAGAACTCGCCGCTCGTGCGTGCGGAGGCCCTGGCGACGCTGGGATTCCTCGGCATCCGTGTCGACGCGGAGCGCAACGAGGCCCGCGAACGCGGCATCCGCACGATCTCGACCGACGACTCGAGCGTCACGGTGCTCGTCGTGCCGACCAACGAGGAGCTCGAGATCGCCCGTCAGACGCTCGCGGTCGTGGCCGACTGACGCGCCGATCCGCCGCGACGCGGCTCACCGATACGCGACGTCCGCACCTGCCCACTACGCTGAATCCGTGACAGCCGACCTTCCCGACCTCAGCGCTCTCGACGGCGTGCTCTTCGACCTCGACGGCGTGCTGACCCCGACCGCCGAGGTGCACATGCACGCGTGGGAATCGATGTTCACCGAACTGTTCTCCGCGTGGGGCATCGAGCCCGCGTACACGGAAGAGGACTACTTCCGGTACCTCGACGGAAAGCAGCGCTACGACGGCGTCGCGAGCCTCCTGCGCTCGCGCGACGTCGAGGTGCCCTGGGGCGATCCGGACGACGATCCCTCCGCGGACACCGTCTGCGGCATCGGCAACCGCAAGAACGAGGTGTTCGCGCGCGTCCTGCGCGCCGACGGCATCGCGCCCTACCCGGGCTCTCTGGCGCTCCTCGAACAGCTGCGCGCGGCGGGGACGCCGATCGGCGTGGTTTCGAGCTCCAAGAACGCCGAGGAGGTGCTGGCCGCGGCCGGCATCCGCGACTTCTTCCCCGTCGTCGTCGACGGAGTGGTCTCGGCGCGCGAGGGGCTGCGCTCCAAGCCCGCGCCCGACATGTTCGCCGCCGGGGCCCGCATGCTCGGCGTCGACCCGGCGCGCAGCGCCGCCGTCGAAGACGCGCATTCGGGCGTCGCCTCCGCCGTGGCGGCCGGGTTCGGGCTCGTGGTCGGCGTCGACCGCGGCGCGGGTGCCCAGGCGCTGCTGGACCTCGGCGCGACGCTCGTCGTCGACGACCTCGCGGCGTTCGTCGCCTGATGACCGACCAGTCCGACGGAAGGATGGACAGGATGGATCGCGACCGTTTCCCGATCGACCCGTGGCGTCTGGTGGAGAAGCGCTTCTCGCTCGACGACGTCGGCGTCACCGAGACGCTGTTCGCGCTCGGCAACGGCTACCTGGGCCTGCGAGGCAACCAGCCCGAGGGCCGCCATGCCCACGAGCACGGCACGTTCATCAACGGGTTCCACGAGATCTTCCCGATCCGCCACGCGGAGCAGGCCTACGGCTTCGCCGAGGTCGGCCAGACGATCATCAATGCGCCGGATGCCAAGGTCATGCGCGTCTACGTCGACGACGAGCCCCTGTCGTTCGACGTCGCCGACATCCGCGAGTACGAGCGCGCCCTCGACATGCGCAACGGGCTCCTCACGCGCCACGTGCGCTGGATGACCCCCAGCGGCAAGGACGTCGTCATCGATTTCGAGCGCATGGTCTCGTTCGAAGAGCGCCACCTCGCCGTGATGCGTGTCACGGTCACGGTGCTCAACAGCGACGCCCCGATCACGGTGAGCTGCCAGATCATCAACCGTCAGGACGGCGAGGACGTGTACGGGGGCTCGGCTCCCGGCGGCGGCACCGCGAAGGGATTCGATCCGCGCAAGGCGGAGAAGATCGAGGACCGCGTGCTCCAGCCCGAGGAGTACTGGCAGGAGGGCGACCGCGCCGCGCTCGCCTACCGCGTGACCGCGTCGGGGATGACGATGTCGGTGGTCGCCGACCACGTGATCGAGACGGACAACGAGTACTCGTCGCGCACGCTCATCGAGCCCGACATCGCCAAGAACGTCTACCGGGTGCAGGCGAAGGCCGGGGTGCCCGTGACGGTCACCAAGCTCGTCAGCTATCACACGTCGCGCGGGGTGCCCGCTCGCGAGCTGGTCGACCGCGGACGTCGCGCGCTGGACCGCGTGGCGGCCGAGGGCATCGAGCGCCAGTTCGAGCGTCAGCGCGAGTGGATGTCGGCCTTCTGGGACCGTTCCGACGTGGTCATCGGCGGCCACGACGACCTGCAGCAGGCGACGCGCTGGTGCCTCTTCCAGCTCGCGCAGGCCGCGGCGCGCGCCGACGGTCAGGGCGTCCCCGCGAAGGGCGTGTCGGGCTCGGGCTACAGCGGCCACTATTTCTGGGACACCGAGATCTACGTGCTCCCGTTCCTCATGTACACGACCCCGATCTGGGCGCGCAACGCCCTGCGGATGCGCTACCTCATGCTGCCGGCGGCCCGACGTCGTGCGGCGCAGCTCAACGAGGCGGGGGCACTGTTCCCGTGGCGCACGATCAGCGGCGAGGAGGCGTCGGCCTACTACGCCGCCGGCACCGCGCAGTACCACATCAACGCGGACGTCAGTTTCGCGCTCGCCAAGTACGTGCGCGCCACCGGCGACGACGAGTTCCTCTACCGCGAGGGCGTCGACATCGCCGTCGAGACGGCACGGCTGTGGGCGACGCTCGGCTTCTGGCGCTTCACCGAGGACGGCCAACCCGAGGTGTTCCACATCCACGGCGTGACCGGCCCGGACGAGTACACGACGGTCGTCAACGACAACCTGTTCACGAACGTGATGGCGCGCTTCAATCTGCGCTTCGCGGCGCGTGCGGTGCGCGAGATGGCAGAGGACGCTCCCGAGCACTACGCGCAGATGGTCGAGCGGCTCTCCTTCGACCCGGCGGAGGCCGACGCGTGGGATGCCGCGGCCGAGGCCATGCACATCCCGTACAGCGAGGGCCTCGGCATCCACCCGCAGGATGAGGTGTTCCTCGAGCGCGAGGTGTGGGATCTCGAGAACACGCCGCGCGAGCAGCGTCCGCTGCTGCTGCACTTCCACCCGCTCGTCATCTACCGCTACCAGGTGCTGAAGCAGGCGGATGTCGTGCTGGCGCTGTATCTGCAGGGCAACCACTTCACCGACGAGGAGAAGCTCGCCGACTTCGAGTACTACGACCCGCTGACCACGGGCGACTCGACGCTGTCCGCGGTGGTCCAGGCGATCCTCGCCGCGGAGGTCGGTTACCAGGACCTCGCGCGCGAGTACTTCTCGCAGTCGATCTTCGTCGACCTCGGCGACCTGCATCACAACGCCGCGGACGGCGTGCACGTCGCGTCGGCCGGCGGGGTGTGGACCGCGCTCGTCGCCGGCTTCGGCGGCATGCGCGACCACTACGGTGAGTTGAGCTTCGACCCGCGTCTGCCGAAGGACTGGCCGTCGCTCTCGTTCTCCCTCCAGTGGCAGGGGACGAGCCTGAAGGTCGAGATCACCGCCGACGAGCTGCGCGTGGATGCCGGTGCCGGCGAGCCCGTCGCATTCTCGGTGCGGGGCGAGTCGCTCGTCGTGCAGCCGGGCGCCACGGTGGTCGTGCCGTTGCGCGGCCAGGGGCCGGAGCTGTCGGGCCGCCCCACGATCAGCGACATCGGTGAGGCGCTGCGTGAGGACGGCACACTGCTGTCGGCCTCGGTCCCGACGATGACCACCTCGATCCCGGTGATCACCGGCAGCATCCCGGTGGTCGGCGCGGTCGCGGGCGATGACGCGAACCTCGGCATCGACTCGTAGCGGTGCGACCCGGTCGCCGATGTGCCCGCGTTTCGGCGCGGGTCAGAACGGCGGCGGGTCCTCCGCGGTGAGGACGAACCTGACGGTGGCGGGTGGGTGGTCGCGGTAGTGGTGTCCGGCGGGGCTCGTCCACTCAAGCGTGCCGTTTCCGAGGTGCCGGACGCGCCACGCCGTGTGGTGCTTCGTCGTATGGTGTCGCCGGCACAGGTGGGCGAGGTTGTCGTGGGCGGTGGCGCCGCCCTGCGCGGCCGCGGTCGTGTGGTCGATGTCGCACCGCTGCGCGGGGCGGGTGCAGCCGGGGGTGCGGCAGTGCTCGTCGCGGGCGGTGAGATAGCGGCGTAGCTCCGCGCTGGGGCGGTATCGGTCGACCGCGCGGACCTCGCCGGTGTGCGGGTCGGTGAAGATCCGGTCCCAGCCGGGGGCGAGCCCCGCGAGGCGACGGGCGAGAGATGTGGCGATCGGGCCGTACCCCGCCAGCAGGGCCGGGCCGCCGGCCGGGTCGCCGGCGAGGGTGAGGGCGGGGATCGTGACGTGGATCCGCGCCGCGACGGCCTCGAGGCCGGCGCCGGTCGCGCGGGTCGTCGGCCGGCCGGTGAGCACCAGGTCGCTGAAGACGTCCGCGCGCACCTGGGCCAGTGTGCGGGCGTCCGCCCGGTGGCGGCTGCCGGTTCGCCCGCCCGTTCCCTGGCCGGTTCCCCTGCCGTTCCCGGTGACCACGGCATCCTCGTCGCCGTCGTGTCCGCCATCGGAATCGGCGTCGGCGCGCGGCGTGGCCGCGTCGGCGTCGGCCTCCGGCTCGCGGTCGAGGATCGCGCGGGCGCAGGTGGTCAGGGCGTCGTGGATCGCGTGGGCGAGCGGGGCCGGGAGGTCGGCGATCAACCTCGCCATCCCGTCGTCGAGGTCGAACAGGCGCACCGAGCGCTCATCGAAGCCCCGACGGGCGGACTGCTCGAACGCGGCCGGGTCGATGCTCGCGGCGATCGCCGTGATCGCCGGCGCCGCGCGCGTCGGGGATTCGGATCGGGCGACCTCCAGCGCACGATCCTCGAACCGCGCGCGATCCTCGTCGCCGGTCAGCATGGTCCCGGTCCTGCTGATCGCCCAGGCATGACCGGCGTCGATCTCACCGGCCGCCCACGCCGCATGGGTGCGGGAGAACGAGGTCATCAGCTGATGCGCATCGGACATCCGCCGCTGCACGCCCCTGTCGGAAGCCCGGATCGCCATGCCCAGTTCGAGGCACACTTCGCGCACCGGGAAATCCGCTTCCCCCATCGGCAGAGCCCGGCCCTGCTGCTGGGCCTCCTGCCGTGACACCGCCACCCGGTCTGCGACGAGCTCGACCGCCGCCGCGAGCACGGCCGCTTCCTCCGCCTGCGCCGCGGCGATGCGGCGCCGGGCCGCCCGCAGACGCGTGACCAGATCATCCAACGCCGGCCAGGCCGAACCTCGAGCCGGGGCATCCGGGATCGCGTGCATCATCACCTCCGCCCGGCCGAGGCCGGGAGGCAGAACCCGCTGAAAGGAGGTGGGCACGCGCGGGACTTCTCCGCCCCAGTATAGAACAAAAGTTCGAAGGACGCAACGGGTTCGGGA
Source organism: Microbacterium sp. MPR-TSA4 (assembly GCF_058792815.1). Taxonomy (NCBI): domain Bacteria; kingdom Bacillati; phylum Actinomycetota; class Actinomycetes; order Micrococcales; family Microbacteriaceae; genus Microbacterium; species Microbacterium sp. MPR-TSA4. Next base: position 3,953 of record NZ_JBXAFF010000016.1, on the reverse strand, counting down.
GAGTTCTCGCATCACGCGACGTACGGCGCGACGTCCTCGGCGACGGGGGTCAGCCGCCCGAGCAGCTCGTCCGCCTCGACGATCCGGTGCCGCGGGCCGGAGAAGGCCAGCGCGCCGGCGATGCCGCCGTCGGCGCCGCGGAGGGGGACGGCCAGGCATCCGAACCCCGCCACGCCGCCGTCGAGCCGGCGCACACCGCCGATCCGCCCGAGCTCGGCCGCCGCGGTCGTCGCGGTGGGTCCGGAATCGCCCGCGGCGACCAGCATGAGGGCGCCGAGCGCGTAGCGCTCCGGCTCGCGCGCGAGGCGCACCGGATCGCTGAAGGGGAAATCGGGGTCCTCGTCGAGCAACTGCACGCGGCGGTCGACGTACACGGCGACGTGGACGCCTCCTCGTATGGTCGATCGCGCGTCGGCGACCATGTCGTGGGCGCGGGTGGGCAGTCGAGCGGGGGCGGCAGCCGCGGCCAGCTGCGCCACCTTCGACCCCAGCGCGAATCCGGACAGATCGGGGGTGCGAACGAGGTACTCGTCCTCGACGAGCAGGTTGAGCAGACGGTAGGTCGTCGCGCGCGGCAGCGCGAGCCGTGTCGAGAGCTCGCGCGCCGTCACGCCGGCGCCGAGCTCCGCGACCGCTTCGAGCACGGTGAGCGCGCTGTGGATCGCGCGCGGCTGGCGCGCGGAGAGCGTCGGCTGCGAGGGGCCGGCGCGTGTCTCAGCCATCCCGGTCATCTCGTGCGATGCCGCCGAGCACGGCCGCGGCGACGGGGACGTCGTACGCCCCCAACGGCCCGATCGGGCGGCGCAGGCGCCACGCGATCAGCGCGGCCGAGACGGCGCCGACCGCGGCGGCGATCCACACGGCGGCGCTGCCCGCCGCGACGTCGGCCGCCGCGAAGGCGACCACGGCCCCCGACAGCGCGACGGCGGCGCACAGGGCCGTCACCGCGACGAGCGGCGTCAGCTCCCCGATCCTGCGCAGGAACAGCGGCACCGCGATGCAGGCGAACACGTACGAGACGATGTAGCCGATGCCGCCGAGGGCGATCGTGATGTGCATCGCGTCGCGGAGGTCGACGCCGCAGACGACGAGCGCCAGCGGAACGCCCACCACCGCGGGCAGGGCGATTGCGATGGCGCCGATGGGCGTGCCGTAGCGCGCGTGGGTGCGTCCCGCGAGGCGCGGCATGACGTCGTCGCGTCCCATCGCGAACAGCACCCTCGCCAACGCCGTGGTCGACCCGATGGCGCACGCCAGGAAGGATGCCGCGATGCCGAGGTCGGCGACGCTCGCCCACCCGCCGATGCCGAACGCGTCGGCGAGCTCGTTGAGCGGCGACGCGCTGGCGGCGAAGTCGCGGCCCAGCGCGGCGAACCCGGCGACCTGGGCGGCCGCGGCCAGGAGGTAGAGCAGGAGCGAGATCACGACGGTGGCGCGGACGGCGCGGGGGATCGTCCGCAGCGGGGTGCGCGCCTCCACCCCGAGCGTCGCCGCGCTCTCGAACCCGACGTAGGCGGTCAGGGCGATGAGCGCCCCGGCGCCTACCCCCAGCGGCGTGTCGGCGGCGGGCGACGGCAGCAGCGCCGCCGGATCGACCGGACCGATCCGCGTCAGCAGCACCACGAGCAGGACGACGATGAGCACGACGGAGGCGAACTCCACGAGCAGCGCGACGCGAGCGGAGATGCGGATGCCGCGGACGAGCACGAGAGTCAGCAGTCCCGCCTCGGCCAGCAGGACGCAGGCGATCCCGAGCGGTGCGTCGGCGGCCGGCCAGAACGGCCGGAGCAGGAGGGCGGTGTAATAGGCGCCGCCGAGGAGCGCGAACATCGCGACGGCGGCGTACCCGACCACGGCGGCGGTTCCCGTCGCGAGTCCGCCCGCCGGCCCGAGTCCGCGCGCCGCGTACGTGTACAGCGCGCCCGACGCGGCGAGGCGGCGCGCGAACTGGCCGACGGCCGAGGCGACCAGCAGGCTCAGGACCCCGGCGACGAGCACCGACACGATGACGCCACCGGGCGACACGCCGGCGACCAGGACCGTGACCGTGGTCGCCGCCGCGGCCGGAGCGACGGCGGCGACCGACTGCGCCATCACGTCGATGAACCCGACGCTGCGCCGGTCCAGGCCGTGCAGCGGTGAGCGTCCGCCGAAGTCGCGGACCGGCGCGGGGCTGCGGATCGCGCGCTCCAGTGCGGTCATCGTCCCTCCTTGCCCGCCGATGCTAGGGCGGCGCCGTTGCCGCCCCACGTCTCTCGTGTTTCCGCCTGGTTTCCCCGAATGAGACGCCGTCGGCGGGCCCTCCCATTCCGGGAGCGCGGGATTTTCACGGCCCGGAGACGGTGCCGTGACGGCCCTGCGCGACGATCCCGGTATCCGTTCCTTCCACCTCGCTCCGCACCCCGATCTGGAGAGGTCATCATGACGAGAATCGACTCACCCGGCGCCGCCGCCCCGTCCGCCGCGTCGCCCGCCCGCGCCCTGACGGGCTCGCTGGGCGCGACGGCCATCGTCTTCATGGTCGTCGCCGCGGCGTCGCCCCTCACCGTCATCGGGGGTGCGGCGCCGCTCGGCATCCTGATCGGAAACGGGGTCGGCTTCCCGGCCCTGTACGCCGTCAGCGCCGTCATCCTGCTGCTGTTCTCCGTGGGTCTCGCCGCGATGTCGCGGCACATCCCGCGGCCGGGCGCCTTCTTCACCTACGTCGGCTACGGCCTCGGACGTTCGACGGGACTGGCGGCGGCATGGATCGCGATGCTGACCTACACGACGATCCAGGTCTCGGTGTACGGCTACGTCGGCTACATCCTCTCCTACACGCTCGCGTCGACGGCCGGGATCTCGCTGCCGTGGTGGCTGTTCTCGCTGCTGGTCATCGGACTGGTCGGCATCCTCGGCTATCGGCACATCGACCTGTCGAGCAAGGTGCTCGGGGTGCTGCTGATCGCGGAGGTCGGTGTCGTCGTCGTGCTCGTCGCCGTCGTGCTGTTCCGTGCCCCCGAGGGGCTGAGCCTCGCCCCCTTCGAGCCCGCCAACATCGCCAGCGGCTCGCCGGGGGTCGGGCTCATGTTCGCCATCGCGGCCTTCATCGGCTTCGAGGCCACCGCCATCTTCCGCGACGAGGCTCGCGACCCGGATCGCACCATCCCGCGGGCCACCTACATGGCCGTGATCGGCATCGGCGTCTTCTACACCGTGGCCTCGTGGGGTCTCGTGATGGCGTGGGGACCGAGCGCGATCGTCGACGAGGCGGCCGCCGATCCGGGCAGCCTCATCCTGCGCACGATGGCCACCTACCTGGGACCGATCGGGGAGATCGTCACGAACGTGCTGCTGATCACGTCGATGTTCGCGTGCGTGCTCTCCTTCCACAACGTCGTCACCCGCTACCAGCACTCGATGGCCACCGCCGGCGTTCTGCCCGAGCGGCTGTCCGCCGTGCACCACCGCCACCTGTCGCCGCACGCGTCCTCCATCGTCCAGACCGTCACGGCCGCCGTGCTGACGGGGATCTTCGCGGCCTTCCAGCTCGACCCGGTGCTGGCCGTCTTCACGTGGTTCGCCGGCGTCGCCACGCTCGCCATCGCGATCCTCATGGCCGTCACCTCGGTGGCGGTGATCGTCTACTTCCTGAGGCGGCGCTCCGACCGGCGGGTCTGGAACACCATCGTCGCCCCGGCGCTCGGGTTCGCGGGTCTCGTCATCTCGGCGGCGCTCATCATCGCCTATTTCCCGATCATGGTGGGCGATGTGGATGCCGAGGGCGCCCCGGTGTTCGGCGGGCTGAGCTGGTTCCTCATCGGGCTCGTCGTGCTCTTCCCCGCTCTGGGCTACGTCCAGGCCGCGTGGATCCGCGCGCGCCGCCCCGCCGCCTACGCGAAGCTCACCGACGCCATCGCCGGCTGAGCACCCTCGAACGCCGCACCCCACGAAAGCCCCACCCCACGAAAGCC